>CAMDMN010000001.1 GCA_945901965.1 Legionella genomosp. 1
GTTCCGAATAGTAAAATCCCGGTTGCTGCTAACCAGGCTACGTGTATTTATAAACAAATTTACACAGATAAGGCAGCGCCAATAATATGAATACGCCTCTTTGCAAAGAAACAATAATCCAACAATTAAAAATAAAACATTTCAATAAACCAATTAATTTACAGATATATGACTCTATCGACTCAACCAATAGAATATTAAAAGATTTACCAAAATCTACCTCAATAGAAATAGCCGCTGCCGAAACGCAAACCAAAGGACGAGGACGCTTTGGTAGAGATTGGCACTCACCATATGGCGAAAATATTTACTGCTCATCTAAATGGGATTTTATTTTTGACCCTATAAAATTCTCAGCGCTAAGTTTAATTGTGAGTCTTGCTATATTAAAAACAATCGAAGAATTCGGCATTAAGGAAGATATTAGCATTAAATGGCCAAATGATATTTATTGGTTTAATAAAAAAATATCTGGCACCCTAATTGAGCTAAACAAAGATGATGATCAAAATATTGAGGTAATAATAGGTATAGGATTAAATGTAAACTCAGATTTTACTAAAGCTCAGCTTAATATGTTATCTGACAAACCTTGGGGTTCTTTATACAACATTAGTGGAAAATATTTTGATCGTAATTTATTAATTGCGAGCTTAATTAGCAATTTAGAACAATATTTAACTAAATTTATAGATAATGGTGCCAAAGAATTTTTAACGCAATGGAAAGAAGTTGATTACTTAAACGGGAAAAAAATAACTATACATAAAGGAAACGAAACCTTATATGGAACCGCTATGGGAATAAATGAAGGAGGACTTCTTATATTATTAGACGAAAAAGGAGAAACCCACTATCTATCATCAGGAGATGCATCTTTACATTACGCTTAAAAAAGCCTAATTATGTATCTAGATATTCGTAGGGTGGGCAAAGCTACGCGTGCCCACCAACTACTCTATTTAAACTACTTCTTCGCTTTCACTACCTTGTTTTTCTTGCTGAATACGCATATAAATCTCTTCACGATGTACAGAAACATCTTTTGGTGCATTTATACCTAAACGTACCTGATTACCTTTGACACCTAAAACAGTGATGTTTACATCATCACCAATAATTAAAGTTTCACCTATGCGACGAGTCAAAATTAACATGACTAAATCTCCCTAAGAATGACGACCACTACTTTTCCATAGAACGCTTCCATGGTGCTCTTTGTGGTCACAAAATAAGCAATTAACTGTTGTTCGTTTTACATTTTACAAAATGAATCTTAACGCAACATTAAGAGGGAAAGTATTCTACAACTTTATTAGTAGATTTACCATTTCGTCCAGCTTTAAACCTTAAAGCCAAAACAATTAACGGCATATATGACACAACTAAACCAAATAATCCGTCTACAAATCCTAACACTACGAAAACTGCTAATGGTAATAACCAAAAAATATTAATTATTAATACAGATAATGTTACCTTTGTATGACTGGCAAACTGGGTGGCAGCATGTTGATAAGCATGATCTTTATGTGCTTCTGAAAGTTTCATGCCAAAAAATAATCGACTAAAAAGAGTTACAGTGGCATCAACCACAAAAACACCTAAGAGAATTAAAAAAGCCCAAAATAAATTTTGATCAAACCATGCGGCATTTATCGATATAACGCCCAAAAACAATCCTAAAAAACCAGAACCAGAATCACCCATAAAAATACGCGCGGTAGGAAAATTCCAATATAAAAAACCTGCAACAGCAAAACTTAAAACCAAAGGCAATCCAATCAAAGCATAATTATTATCTAGCATATATAAAATTACCGCGGATATTGAAACCGTAATAGCTTCAATTGCGGCTATTCCATTAATACCATCCATAAAATTATATAAATTAATAAACCAAACCAGATAGAAAACTGCTATAAAATTTAAATAAATAGATGCAGGAACCAACCAACCTAAAATATTTAAAGATGGCATGCCGCCAAGTAAATATAAGGCAGAACTACTGGCAATAATGTGGCCAATTAAGCGAATAGATGCAGAAAGACCACGAAAATCATCTATAAGCCCTAACGCTACGATTAATAAAAAAGAACCAAAAAACAGACCTTTTGGTAATGTTATAAAACCAAAATAGCCTAAAAATGGAGCGGCAAACAAAAATACAGCAATAAACGCCAAACCACCACCACGAGGTGTTATCTTAACATGAGAGCTTCTATGATTAGGAACATCAATAATATTTTTAGCCAAAGCATAGCGCTTTAAACCAAAGGTAAGAAATAAAGACAGAAAAAATATTACAATCAATAAATAAGCCATGCTTTTTGTACTCTCTAATGATATATTTCGATTTATTAATAATAAAAATTATGTTGAAATTACATGGATCAAAAGCCTAAAACTATAGCCTGGAAGGCTTTACAAGACCATGCTCATAAAAGTCTATTTCATATTGGGCAAATTGACCATCAAACATCAAATTTAAGATGTGATAAGTTTACCGCGTCTTCATCTAATATTCACCTAGATTATTCAAAACAGCATGTAACTTCAGAAACTTTGAGTTTATTATTTAAGCTTAGCGATGCATGCAACTTAAAGGAAAAGATTAAGGCACTATTTCAAGGTGATAATGTAAATATTAGCGAATCAAAGCCTGCCCTACATACTGCATTGAGAAATTTAGACAATAGCCCAATCATTATTAATGATAAAAATATTATGCCTGAAATTAATGCAACCCTTAATGAAATGTGCATAATTTCTGAAAAAATTCGCGATAAATCTTGGCTTGGATTTTCCGGAAAACCTATTAAAGATATTGTAAATATAGGTATAGGTGGCTCAGATATAGGCCCTCGATTTGCATTAAATGCACTAAGAGATTACAGCTCCAGGGAATTAAATTATCATTTTATTTCAGATGCCGATCCTGATGCCTTTAAAAATATTATCGAAAATTTATCTAGAGAAACAACTCTATTTATTATCTCGTCAAAGTCCTTTACCACCCTAGAAACTTTATATAACGCTGAAAAAGCTTTTAACTGGATAGGACAAAAAAATCACTTTGAAAAGCACTTTATCGCTATAACTGCAAATATAGAAAAAGCGCGTGGTTATGGTATAAAAACTGTTCTCCCAATCTGGGATTTTGTCGGCGGAAGGTACTCTTTCTGCTCATCAATAAATTTAATTACCGCGATTGCCATAGGCTTTACTCAATTTGAACAAATTCTTGAGGGTGCTAATAGCATGGATAATAATTTTAAGCTCGCTGATTACTCAGAAAATCTTCCAATTCTTTTAGCATTACTAGGAATTTGGAATAATAATTTTTTACATATTAATAATTTATTAATCTTAACCTATACAAAGCACCTAGAATATTTTCTCCCATTTATTCAACAATTAGACATGGAAAGTAATGGAAAATCTATTGATAATAAAGGAAGAGATGTTACCCACAGCACAGGCCAAATTGTCTGGGGAGGCTTGGGCAACCAAGCACAACACAGTTATTACCAATTACTCTGCCAAGGAACCCATAAAGTGACGGCAGATTTTATAAGTTTAACTTTAAATGATAATGAGATAGTCAATGAAATGTGCAAGGCAAAAATTAATGTTCTAAGTAATGGTATTAATAAAGAAAATAAAACTAATGGATATATACCGGGAAACATCCCTTTAAATAATATAAGAATTAATAACTTCTCCCCTTTTACTGTTGGTGCATTGGTGGCACTTTATGAACATAAAATATATGTTATGAGCGTGATGTGGGATATAAACCCTTTTAATCAGCCTGGGGTTGAGTCTGCAAAAAAAGTTTATTTAAAAGAAGATTCATCACTTAATGTATAACATAAGCATCTAAGCCAGATTGTTACTAAAGGAGCTAAATAAAATTATTATTCGTCATGTTATTGAAATGCTAGTTAATCCTTTTTTTATCTGCTTGATGATCTTTTTGACTTTTTTAACGATGCTTTGTCTACATAACACATCTCCATTAATCCGCAATGGTTTTATACTAACCTTTATTTTATTATTAATATTAAGTACTGGGTATCTGCCAAAAATCATAACTCACCATCTTGAAGGCCAATTTCCTGTTGTGACAGAAACTGATTCCCACATTAACTGGATTGTAGTATTAGGCGGTGGGCAAACCGAAGTGCCTAATATGCCACCGAATTCATTACTCAATTCTGTAAGTATCGATCGTTTGGTAGAAGGAGTTAGACTTTATAGACAACTGCCTCATGCTAAGTTGATATTATCGGGTGGCGGTGAAAATGCTAAAATATCAGAGGCTAATCATTTATCACAGGTTGCTGCCTGGTTTGGCATTCCTAAAGAAAACATTTTACTCGAAACAAAATCTGTAAACACCAAAACTGAAGCTCGAGCCATTAAACCGATGATAGGAAAAGAACCATTTTACCTTGTAACTTCAGCAATTCACATGCCGCGAGCAATGGCACTTTGTCAAGCGCAAGGATTAAATCCAATTGCAGCCCCGACAGATTTTAGTTATTACTGGAATAATAAAAGTTGGGGATTAATGATAATACCAAGCCCTTATAATCTTTGTTATTTAAGCATTGCTATGCATGAGATACTTGGAGATATTGTAAAAAATTCTAAATATTAATATCTGATATGTTTCATTTAAACTTTGGAGAAGCATATAAATTATTTGGATTTAAAACATCATTCTCTATAAATGGTACGTCTTTATTTGTCTCAAGACCATTTACAATAATATAACTTACAAAAATAAATCTTTTAACTACCGCCACGCCCACATAATGAGCTAATTAAAAGTACTATTAATATAATGTATTGATATTATTCCTTCATATCAACACTCGTAATATCAAAAACAATAGAAATGATTAACAAATAAATAACACCATCTTATCCATTAAGACTTAAAGTCCGATCATTTTCCTTGTCTATTATTTTCAAATAAATTTTAACTTTTAGACTTTATAAATTATCTACAGTCCTATTAATTAATCATCTTAAATAAAATTCATTATATTTAATAAAGAATTAATCGAATGAATTCCAATAAATCTGCCAGCACCATTTACCAGGACGGATAAACACTTTGGTTGTATATCAATCATTATTTGCCGCGATAAATCTTCGATACTCTTCAACAACCAATCTAGAAAATTGCCTACTATCAAATTCTTTTTGCGCTCTATATTTTGCATTTTCACTCAATTTATTTCTTAAATCATGATCATCTAAAATGGATATTAATGCACCGGTCAATTTCTCAACCTGTTTGGGCTCAACCAAAATCCCTGTAACTCCATCAATAATAGCATCACTCAAACCATAAATACGTGTTCCTACAGTTGGAACTCCCATGGCTGCCGCTTCAATAACCACCGTTCCAAATCCTTCACGATAACTAGGCAAACACAGCACATCAGCAATAGCTATATATTGCTCTGGTTTATGAGTGAACCCTGTAAAAATAATTTTTTCCCCACATAATGATTTTGCATGAGAACGAATTGACTCTTCAATTTGATTTTCAAAATCTCCAACTACTAACAGAGCTTTATTTTCTATATGATTAATATTTTTAAAGGCTGATATCAATTCATAGACACCTTTTTCCTCTGTTATTCGACCAACAAAAAGAATAATATTAGTTTTTTCATTCAACCCAAGGGTTGATCTCAAGGTTGATTTTTCTTCGCAAGAAAAATTATCTTGTGAAAATCTAGCAAGATCAATTCCAGCAAGGGAACCACTACCTAACACTTTTATTTTATCAGGCGAACAAATATTATTTTCGATTAAAAAATCACGTTGACTAATACTATCAGCATAACAACATGTATTTAAACGACCAATTACGCGATCACAAAACTGCAAAAGAGTTCTTTTGAACCCTCGCTTAGTAACCCAAGGTTGACCTGTAAAAGTATGTAAACAAACTGGAACACAAGCTAATTTGGCTGCAATCGCACAAAGTAATCCAGCTTTAGGTGTAATTGAATGCACAATATTAAATTTATTAGTTACAAAAAAATAACTTAATCTAAATAAACTAATTAAATCAATTAATAAACTAATTTCACGTCGAATCATAATTGGTTTAAATTTCACAAAATCGAGTCGTGAAAATGACGTACTCAATTCATCTTTAGTCGATATAATAGTTATTTCACAACCTGCATTATGAATGGCTTCCAACTGCGGGCAAAGTTGGGTTAATGTTGAAAATGTAGTTGTCGCCACTCGTGCAACTTTTATACCTAGTAATTCTGTCAATTTTAATTACCTATTTAAAAAATTATTCATTTTAATTTCACTCATTAGCAGCAGTGGATAAAAATAAAACAATGGGGCAAGCGTCTGCTTATATCTAATGGCAGATCCTGGATTAAAAATTCCCATGGGGTAATTTATAGTTAAACCGATTAAAACGGCTGGGATAAACCCCAAAATTATAAATGAATTATATTTAGGATTATCTATAGAAAATTTAATTGTTTTAACAATTAAATATACAAAAAGACCCAAAGAAAATAAGCCTTCCAATAAGGCTGGAAACAATATAGGTCTAATAAAAGCTTCATGCAAAGTTGGTCCTATAATAGATATTGGCACTCCCCACCATAAATTAAAAATAAAATCACCCGTATTTTCCCAGATTATATTTAGCCTAGTAGTTCTAGCAGAAGTTTGACTTAAAAAATAATCAAATTTGATGTGTTTCATTAATTTAAGTAAATAAATAGATATAGAATCCCAAAAAATAAAAAATAATATGAAAACAAATGATGTAATTAAAATTAACGTAATAGTAGAGTTTTTAGGAGTATCAAGAAATTTATTTTTTAAATTAATAAGAAAAAATGTTATCAATAATAAATAACCATAAGGCAATAAAAATTGTGGTCTTATTATCAAAGGTATAATTAACCCTATCATCAATGGAAAAAATTTAATTTTATTTCTAATGGTCAAATCTACACATGAACTAATTACCAGTAAAAAACTTGCAATTAGTAAAATATCTTTACCAACAACTCCAGACCATATCAAAAAATGTGGCAAACAAAGTGCACTATAAAAAAGGGACTTATTCAAAAACTTATAACTTCTTTTAAATACATACCATAAAACATAAGATGTTAAAAACGATACAAAAATATTAACGGCTAAATCCTTTATAAAAATTGACTTTAGTGAATAAAATAATATATGAGCGATAGTTGTACGATGAGATCCAAGGAAGCAATATCCAGAACAGGAAGATAAATAGTAAGCAGCATCTACAAATGGAGTAAACTTTGAATAAATAAAATAGGCAAAAAAAGTTGCAATTAATTTAATTGCTAAAATAATCCAAAATAATTTAGAATAAAAAAATCTGATCTTTAAACTATCAATAATTGAACTTTCTTGACCACTTATATTTATTAAATTATTGTTTCCAGCCCCACCTAAACTTTGATTCACTAAATCCTCTCATTTAAAATGTCTCTAAATTTATACGACTATTATCTACAAAAATATATTTCTATATCAAATAAAATTGGTAATATAATATCAAAAAATTACTTAAAAAATCCAAAAAAAATATTCTACCATAATGACTTAATTAATAACCAATCGAATTTGCAACTATAACTAAGCACTTCCTAAATTTATCTTCGAGTTTAACAACTCACTATTTCTCCTAACAAAATACAAAATAAATAATACTACTGAAATTATAAAATATAAAAAGCAAGTTATGTCATAAGATAGGATAATACTTCGTAAATCATGGTGATGTTGCAAAGATAAATAGCTTAAAATTACAAATAATAAACCTTGAAAAACCTCACCTAACAAATATAATTTGATTGAAGCTCTTGAAATTACCACAAAACCTATAACCCAACCCAATACTCTAAAAAAATCGCCAATCATTTGTAAAAGCATTAAATTATTAATTGGTAAAAATTCTATAGATAAAATTATGCGGATAATTAAGTTATTAAAAACAAAATATACAGCCATCATTAAACAAAAAGAAGAGCCAATAATTAACATCACTCTGTTTACCTCTTTTACAATTTTAGGCTTTTCAAATATAGATGCAATTATAGGTAAAAAATAAAAAGTTAAAAAAAGTGAATAAAAACTCAAATATGCGGCGGATAACTTAGATATCGCTTGCCAAAAACCTGCTGTTGTTAATCCAAGATTTTCTTTTATAAGATTGGTAACAATTATCTCAACCACTGGGAAACAAATTGCGCTCCCAAATCTCATTAAACTAAATTTAACTAACATATGAGAATCGTTAAAAAAGGAATCGAACCTCATTTTTCTAACTATGCCGTTTTTTAACATATAATATGTTACTGGAATAAAAGGAAATATTGTCGGGGCCATAATAGCCAGTATCATGCCCCATAACCCATAATTTCTTATAGCAAAATAAGAAAATATAATTGCTATTAAATTACCACCAACCAAAAAAAAGGCATATGCACTATTTTTTTTAAGACCATTAACCATGCCATACGAGAAATTATTAATCGATACTATAAGTTGAGCTGTTAAGAAAAAATAAATAAAACCACGATAATCTTGATTGGAAAAAACAACGTTCGTTAATTGGCCAATAAAAACCAACCCGATCACTAAAGTCAATAATGAAAAAAACATCGTATAAGCTAATGCGCTACCTGCAAAACTATCTTGTCTTTTTGATAATCCAGAATATTCTGCTAGATATTTAATTATACCTGATAAAATACCACCTCCACCCAAAGTTGAGGCCAAAGAAACCAACGTCAAAAAATTACCGATAAAACCCAAACCTATGGGGCCGTGGGAAATGGATATTTGTTTGATAATAAACAAAACTGTCAATAATTTACTTAAGTATGCGAGGCCAGTTAAGCTGGCAACCTTTAGCCATTTCACCTATTGATGATCCTTAAATAATCTATAAATTTACTAGTAACTAATAAAAATTATTAGCTAAAAAATGTCAAAAAAATACCGACAAGATAACAAAGGCTATTTTATTTGTGTATAAGTATATATGCAATAATAACGTATATTTTTCATAGTAATATTTTAATCTATAAACAATATAATTTATTTAAACTCAAGTGTTCAACTTATTTAGCCAAACTAAAAGACGTGATACCAAGATTTCCTTATCAAATTCTGTAACACTGGCGGCTAAACCACGAGCCCCCATTTCTTTACGCTCTTCGTGGGATTTATTTGCTAATTTCATAACCGCATCTGCTAAAGCTCCACCATTTCCTGCCATCGTAGATAAGCCTGCACCAAACTCCTCTACTATATTTGCTCCTTCTCCATTTAACATCGCTAATATCGGAATACCTGCTGCTAAATATGATTGGAGTTTGCCTGGTATAGTCATAGAAAAAACAGGACTATCTTTAAGAGATAGAAGAAGTATATCTGCATGTTTATAAAAAGAAGGCATGCGCTCTAATGAATAATGACCTAGCATAAAAAATACATTACTCAAATTTCGCTTGATTACTTCAGATCTCACCCAATCAGCAGCTCTACCATCTCCTACAATCAACCAACGAACTGGTTTTTTTATAAGAATTTCTGCTGCATCTAATATGGCAGGAAAATCTTGAGCATCTCCAATATTCCCAGCAAACATAATATTAAAACTTCCTTTATTAATAGGTACTTCTGTTGCCAAATCAACCATTGAAAAATTAAACTCAATATCTGACCAGCTTGGAAAATACTCCACTTGCTTATGAGCACAACAATATTTTTTAATTTGTGGAATAAAACTCTTTGATTGAGCAAGAATAAGATCACATCGTTTATATATAAATTTAACTAAACTTTTAACTAAGTTTAAAAGGATTGGAGAACGAACGACCCCTAATGCCTCTAAAGTCTCAGGCCAAAGATCCAACACCCAAAATACTACCGGAACCTGCTTTAACCACCTAAAAAAAATAGCAGGAACACCAACAGTAACTGGAGATGGTTGAAAAACAAAGATCACATCAAAATTTTTACCACGTAATCGCCATGATCCAAACATGATTGCACTTAACATGAAAGTTAAATAATTAAGCACTAACCGAATAACACCTTTTCCTCGCGGTATCAAAGGAACTCTTACAATTTTTGCTCCCTGATAGTTAGAATAATGTGATTGATTTGCACGAAACTCTGGAAAAATCTTCCCGGAAGGATAATTAGGTTGCCCTGTTAACACAGTCACATCATTACCACGTTCAATGAAAGAAGTAACAAGATCATTGATCCGAAAATTTTCTGGCCAAAAATATTGACTTACAACAAGAATTTTCATATCAACCTTTTTAATATTTTTTCCAAATCACACGATTAACGTAATCTGTATAGCTATGAATAATTCTTAAAACTTTGTCAGATACATTAGGCATGTTGTAATCATATACTTGCCTAAGCAACCGATTCTTACCTCGACCCTGATCATCTAATATTCGCAGAGCCTGCATTATACGATCAACTTCTAAACCAACCATCATAACGCTAGCTTCCTCCATTCCCTCTGGTCGCTCATGTGCTTCACGTAGATTAAGAGCAGGAAAATTAAGAATAGAAGACTCTTCATTAATCGTGCCACTATCAGATAATACTGCCTTAGAAGCAAGCTGTAATTTATTATAATCTTTAAAACCTAATGGCTTTAAAAATTGAATTTGCTTATGAAAAATCACCTCTGTAGAATTAATTTGCTGCTGAGTTCTAGGATGCGTAGAAACAATAACTGGCAAATTATAGATCTCTGCAATATTATTTAATACACTCAAAAATTTCCTAAAATTACTTACTGAGTTAACGTTTTCTTCTCTATGAACACTTACCAAGAAGAACTTCTCCGAATTAAGTCCTAATCTCACCAACACATCTGATTCCTCAATTCCAGGAAGATAATGTGTCAATACTTCACACATAGGACTACCTGTTTTAATCGTCATATCTGGCGCTAACCCTTCATGTAACAAGTACTCCCTAGCAATAGTGCTATAAGTCAGATTGATATCAGCTATATGATCAATAATACGGCGATTAATTTCTTCAGGAACACGCATATCAAAACAACGATTTCCGGCCTCCATATGAAAAGTAGGAATCTTACGGCGTTTGGCTGGTAATATTGACATGCAACTATTGGTATCCCCCAATACAAGCACAGCATCAGGATTTTCCTGCTCAAGAACTTTATCCACAGCAATAATCACCTTGCCGATTGTCTCAGCGCTATTGTTCCCAGCGGCCATTAAAAAATGATTAGGCTTACGAATGTCTAAGTCATCAAAAAATATCTGATTTAATTCATAATCATAATTTTGCCCTGTATGAACTAATATATGATTACAGTATTCGTCTAAACGAGCTATCACTCGTGAAAGTCTGATAACTTCAGGTCTTGTTCCAACAATTGTCATAACTTTAAGTTGTTTCATATTCAACCTTACACATAATCGTATCTGGTTTCTGTCGATCAAAAACCTCATTTGCCCAAAGCATCACCACCATTTCAGTCTGGCCCACATTGGTAATGTCGTGAGTCCATCCTGGAATCGTTTCAACAACTTGTGGTTTTTCATTAGAAGTAAAAATTTCATAAGTCTCACCCGTGAAGATATGACGAAAACGAAATTGAGCAGCCCCTTTGATGACAAGAAACTTCTCTGATTTACTATGATGATAATGCCCGCCTCTAGTTATTCCAGGATAAGCGGTAAAAAAAGAAAATTGCCCGCAATCGGGAGTTTTAAGCATTTCAACAAACTCCCCACGCTCATCATGATGCATTGGCAAATCATAAACGAATTTTGACATAGGTAAATAACTCATATAGGTTGAGTATAGAGCCCTTATCAAGCCTACCCCTACTCGTTCAATCATCATATTAGTACGACAATTCTTGAACGCGTATAATTGTGCAGATAAATCTGCTAACGTTATATTATAAATAGGTTCAACTGCACGCCACTGAAGACCATCTGAAAGTGTTGTCAATGAATGCAAAAATGCATTCACAACATCATCCACATAAACTACGCTCAAACATATTTCTGGATCATTAATTTGGATTGGTAAATCATTAGCAATATTATGACAGAAAGTTGCAATCACCGAATTATAATTTGGCTTACACCACTTACCAAAAACTCCTGGCAACCGATAAATAGCCGTTGGATTTTTAGTTTCATGAGCAAACTGCTCTATAATATGCTCAGCAGCAAGCTTAGATTGACCATATGGATTTTCTAACACAGCTTGTGTGGATGAAGCTAAAAGCAATGGGATCTTTCGACCAGATGAAGCGACCATATCACAAAGTACTTTGGTAAGATCCGCGTTACATCGTTCAAACTCAGCAGTTTCCTCTGGTCGATTTACTCCAGCCAAATGCACAATAACATCTGCCTTCGACACTAGCTCATTCAATGTATAAACCTGCTCACCTCGAACAAACTGCAGCACCTCTGTATTAGGACACTCTAAAAGCCGAACAACTATATTTTTTCCAATAAAACCTAGCGAACCAGTTACTAATACACGCATAATTCAAACTCCTAATGACTCACAAGGAATAATCTCTTGCTTAAACTTAAGTTTCATTAGCAATGCTTGCATACTAGACACATCTAAACGTTCTGTATTATGAGAGTTATAATCAACAGCTCCTGAGATTTTAAGTTCACCGTGCTCAACAAATTTACCATAGTTTAAATCACGCTGATCCAATGGGATTTTATAATAATCACCCAAATCTTCAGCAGCAACCATTTCTTCACGACTCAATAATACCTCATAAAGCTTCTCTCCATGTCGTGTACCGATAATATTCACCTTGTGATTAACCGCATCCATAAAATTTATCAATGCTTCTACTAATATTTTAATTGTGGCTGATGGTGATTTCTGTACAAAAATTTCCCCGGGGCCGCCATGTTTGAACGCAAACATAACTAAATCAACCGCGTCATCTAGCGTCATCATGAAACGGGTCATATTTGGATCCGTAATGGTAATTGGCTTACCTGAGCGGATTTGATCAACAAACAAAGGAATAACTGAGCCTCGCGAAGCCATAACATTTCCATAACGAGTAGTACAGATGATTGTGGAGTTATTATTTCGCGCCTTAGCAACAACAACTTTTTCCATCATTGCTTTTGATATTCCCATAGCATTAATAGGATAAACAGCCTTATCGGTGCTCAAACAAACAACACGACTCACCCCGCAAGCAATTGCCGCTTCCAGTACATTTTCCGTACCTAATACATTGGTCTTTACCGCCTCCAATGGATAAAATTCACAAGAAGGGACTTGTTTTAATGCGGCCGCATGAAAGATAAAATCAACACCACGCATTGCAGTTAAGATACTTTGATAATCACGAACATCACCAAGATAAAACCTCAACTTAGGATTTTGATATCGTTTACGCATATCATTTTGTTTTTTTTCATCACGACTAAAAATACGGATTTCTTTAACATCAGTCCGTAAAAAACGATCCAATACAGCATTCCCAAAAGAACCAGTACCCCCAGTAATCAGTAATGTTTTTTCGGAAAGCATATCCGCACCTCATAAAATTTTCTAAATAACTTAGTACTTACGTTGTATTTTATATAAATAAATACTTAAACAAAACGAAAACAGCGCCGCACAAAAGAAACCATAACCTAGGCCTATAAATCCATAGGATTTCATCATCACAAAACATAATATCACCAACATTACATTATAACTACATGAACTAATCATACTCAAAATAATATTTTTCTTCGCCAATACTGCCGCATCAAGCATCATAGCTAAAACAGAAAACAAAGCACCTAATCCAATAAAAACCAAAAGTGACTCCATTGGAATAAATACTTCACTAAATAAAACTCTAATAATAAATTCTCTAAAAAAAAACATTCCCATTACAGACAGTATCATAAATGGTAAAAAAAACCGAAATGCTTCAACTAAGTAATTTCTAGTTTCTTCTTTATTTTTTGAGGCGGATAATTTAGGTAGGTAATGAATAACAAATGACGTCATGAAAATTAAATTATAATATAATCCTATTCGAGATGCAGCCTCCCAATCACCAGCAAAATCTAATGAAAACTCTTTCTGTACAATACTTCTGATGTATATTGCCGAAATAGAAACCATAATACCACTACTCAAAGATGCAGCGCTATAAGACAATAAATTTCTTAGAATAGTGTAATCAATATTTTTCCAAATATTATAAAAATTATAAATAAACTTATATTTTTTATAAGTAAATAAAATCGTTATCCCAACGGACATGAACTGCACAGATACAAGCGCGACTAAAGAACCAGCAAGGCCAAACTGCATTGTAAGAAAAATTGAAATAAAAAGTGTTATCACTGAAAGTATGATATTAAGTAAAGTATATAATCTAATTTCTCCTAGACCATTAAAAATTGACAAGGCATATAAATTCAAAGAATAAAAAACTATAGAAAATCCTAGAAAATAAAATATGTATGAATACTTTACTGTATACATCAACTCAACAGAAAATCTAGGAGCCCAAATAAAAATAATTAAAGAAGACACAACCGAAAAAACAACAGATAAAAATAATGCATTCTTCATCATTTTTTTCAATAAGATCTGATCTGTAACATTATAATCAGCAGTATATTTAACAATACCTGTTTGGATGGAGCCATTAGAAAAAGTAAAGACAACTGTAATAAAATTTTGAAATTGACCTAAAAGAGCTAACCCAGCAGGACCTAAATAAACAGCGATAATTTTGTTCATTATAAGACCCGAAAGAATTTTTAACCCAGTTTGTAGTCCTGTAAAAAAAAACGTGTTTTTTATGTTCAAACCAAATCCTTCAATACCAAAATTACTTTATCAATATCTTTATTTGATAAATGTGGACCAATTGGTAAGCTTAATACCTGTTTATGTATTTTTTCAGAAATAGGAAACTTTAGAGAATTAAAATCACTATATGCATTTTGTTTGTGTGGCGGTATAGGATAATGAATTAACGTTTGAATACCATGATCACTTAAATCTTCTCTTAATTTATCTCGTTCTACATGACGAATTACAAATTGGTGCCATACCGGTGAGGTTTGTTTTAAATACTGCGGCATTACTATATCTGTAAACTCAATTAAACTATCTATATACATTATGGCTTGTTGATTTCTAATAATGTTCCACTGTTGTAAATATTTTAATTTAACACGAAGAAAAGCAGCTTGAATTTCATCTAAACGAGAGTTTTCTCCTGGAACATCATTATAATACTGTCTTTTTGAACCATAATTACGCAATGCGCGAATGCGATCTGCTAATAGATCATCATTTGTGGTTACAGCACCAGCATCACCTAAAGCGCCTAAATTTTTACTAGGATAAAAACTAAATCCTGCTGCATGCCCAAGGGCACCAGCCATAACCCCATTATATTTTGCCCCATGAGCCTGTGCTGCATCCTCAATTACATATAAATTATATTTTTCAGCCAATTGTAAAATCGGAGACATATCACAAGGTTGGCCATATAAATGAACAGGCATTATTGCTTTTGTTTTAGATGTTATCGCTGACTCAATAAGATCTGGGTTAAGATTATAAGTCGTAATTTCAGGCTCAACTGGCACAATAGTAGCACCGACATAAGTAATGGCTAACCATGTTGCAATATAAGTATTTGCAGGAACAATTACTTCGTCTCCGCTACCAATACCATAGGCCTTTAAAATTAATTTTAATGCCTCTAATCCGTTTCCAACACCTATACAATGTTTAGTACCACAATATTCAGAAAACTCCCGCTCAAAAGCTGCTAGTTCCTCACCCAAAATATACCAACCCGAAGCAATAACTCGATCATATGCTTGATTTAACTCTAATTGACATTGAGCATTAACATTTTTTAAATCTAAAAAGCTGATCATAAATTTATTCCATCAACAATTTTCCGATAAAATCTCGCTGGATTACCTAACCAAATCTCCCCAGGAGGTATTGATTTAGTAACTACTGATCCTGCTCCAACCATAGATTTTTCACCGATAACCAGGCCGGGTAATATTGTACTATTGGCTCCAATTGATACACCATGACAAACTCTTGTTTTCGGAAAAATATCTTGGTGGATTTTAGACCTTGGATAAACATCATTTGTAAATGTCACATTTGGGCCAATAAATACATCATCCTCTAAATAAATACCATCCCAAATTTGGACTCCAGATTTAATTGTTACTCGATCACCAATAAATACATCATTCTCGATAAAGCAATGGGCGCATATATTGCAATCCCTTCCCAAAACTGCACCTGACAAAATTACCACAAACTGCCATACTCTAGTTCCGGCACCTATACTTAATGAATGTACATCCGCAAGATCATGTATCATTTAACACCATTTTCTTAAATAAATGATAATCACGAATATAATCTTCTTCATCATAAGAGGCTGATACAATAAACATTAATACACAATCAGAAGAAAACTCAAATAATTCGTGCCAAATCATTTTTTCAATAAGCAGGCCTTCACTATCTTTATTTACAGAAATAATAGTTTCAATATACCCACTATCAAGTTTAATACGGCAGCTTCCAGCTAAGCACAACATTAATTGTCTTAAATTTCTATGAGCATGAAATCCACGAGGACTATCATTTAAATCAGTTAAACAATATATTCTTTGAATTAGAAAATTTAAATCATCAGATGCGATAGTAATTATTTTACCTCGATGATCAATAATTTTTTTAATTGTTTTCCATTCTATATTCATATGTAAATACTCATTAAGTACTAATATATATCTAATTTTTTATTGAATCTAAATTTTCAAATTTCTTTTGTGAAGTAATAATTTTTTTAAGAAAATTATTATATGATATTAATCCGAAAACATAATATTGTAATATAATCTGAAAAATATATGTCGCAATAAAAAAGAAATCTGAAAATATAGACAATACGATAGAATGCAACAAAATAATTAAAATAAAACCATCAGTTAATCGACCTTTTAGTAAAAATTTATAGTAATAATAAAATGATATGAATGAGGCAAAATAATAAAATATTAACGAGCCAACATAACCATATGCTGTTAAAAAATGAGGCATGAAAGATGCTACATTAAAAGCTGGATTAGCTAAATTAATTGTTACTGGCGCCTCAAGAATGCTTCTCAATAAAGTTGGGAATGTGGAGAAAATCATTACATAAGGTTGAAATGAAAAATCCGGGAATTGATATATTATATTACTAATGTTCATTAATGGGGTTGTAACATACAAATAAAACCAAATGAAACTTTTTGGCAACCAAATTGGGTAGTCTTCAGATATATTAAAAGCTTTATAAATCAAATCAGAATCATCTATTACGCCAATATACCGAAACTCGCCCATCAATCCAAAAAAAACAATAAAAAACATAGCAAATAAAAATAATTTAACTAATGATATTGTACGTAATGAACTGAAAACTAAAAATGTAAATAGAGCCTCTAAAACCATAGATGTAAGCATTCCACGATTTAAAGTAAATAAAGGAAAAAGTAAAGTAAGTATAAAAAAATACAAATATCGACGATTTTTAATAGTCAAATATAGATATAACATATATATTGAAATCGATTGTAAAATTGCATTAAGAAAACCTTGTAAAGAAGTAATACCATAATCAGCATAAGTCATATGACTCCAACCAAAAATAGTGAGTATTGGTAAGTCATGAAGATATATTAATGTTATACAAGTACCAATAACCCATGTAGCAAATAAGCATCTAATTTTAAAAAATGTATCATTGCTAATACAACTATCATAAACATGATATTTAGGAAATCTTACTTTATAAAGAATTAATTTTGCAGTTATCCAGGCAAGACATACCATTACTACGCTTAACAAAATATAAACTACTGTTTTAGAATTTAATGGTGTTAATATATTGCTAAAATGAAGCTGATATAGGCTCAAAGCCAATAACCAAACTACAGAGTAAATAATTGCTGGATTAATTAAAAAAATATTCAAAGCATACCCCGATTATATTTAATATTCTGTAAATAAAGCCAAAATGATTTTGGTAACCAAGTTAATAAATAAACAATAAAATATTTCCAATTAACTAACACGTGTTTTTTTATGGCCAATCTAGCTTCAGAGTAACTATTTTTATTTATATGAAACTGAAATTCATAGTAAGCAGCCCTCGCATAGGCTTCTTCAAAAGCTTTTTTATACTTAATACTAATATTTTTATTTACTTGAATAATTTTGTTTAAAGTATAACGTCTTTCTTCAGCCCATTTATCAATAGTTTTACCCGTTAAAGAATCACTATGTACTCGGTATTTAACTAATGCTTGATTTAATGAAATAAATTCTGTAGTTACAGCTAACTGCATAAATAAACAATACTCCTCTGATGCATGTATGTTAGCATCAAAAGAGAAACCACGATCATTTATATGCTTCAAACTTATCAGAGAACACACAATAGGGATATCAAATTGATATAGTAAATCTTGAAAAAAGTTTCCCTGTTTTGCCTTTGGCAAATAGCGCTTGATTTCCTTA
The DNA here is from genome assembly GCA_945901965.1 of Legionella genomosp. 1. Lineage (GTDB taxonomy): Bacteria > Pseudomonadota > Gammaproteobacteria > Legionellales > Legionellaceae > CAMDMN01. Next base: position 18,679 of record CAMDMN010000001.1, read on the forward strand.
CCTTGATTATTTATATCAATCTGTCCAGCATAAGCTAATGCATAATCACCAGAACATACAGCAGTTAATAAAGTATCTATAGTATTTGGTAGCCAAATATCGTCTGTATCCAAAAAAGCAACGTATTCACCTTGACAATGCTTCAGTCCAAAATTTCTTGCCTCACCTAATGGGATATTTTTTTCTGTTTTAAAATAGTTAATCGGATAATTATTAGCAATATTCTTACTATTGTCAGTTGAACAATTATCTATAAAAATAATTTCATATTTTTTATAGCGTTGGGCTAAAATACTATCTAGTGCCTCGGCTATATATTTCTCACCGTTATAACAATTCATTAATATAGATACAAGTGGCTTATCAGTTTTCATTATAAAACTCATTGATTGATTTAATTACATAATCTTGATCATCTAAGGTTAAATCATAATGACAAGGTAATGTCATTATTTCGTTATAAAGATTTTCCACATTTGGTAATGAGTAAGAAGTTTTATACTTACTTAATAAATGATTTGGTTTATAGTGAATACCAGTTTCAATACCTTTTTTTAATAAGTAATTTCTTAAATTATCACGATTTGTCGCTTTAATAACCACAATATGTGGCACTATAGATTTATAATCAAAATTAAAAAAATTCACGTCGTTAATCTGTAACCCATCAAGATAGCGGCGCATAATGTTTTGGCGTTTATTTATAAATAAATCGATCCTAGACAATTGCACACGGCCGATGGCTGCCATAATATTACTCATATGATAACGATAACCTTGAAGCTTAACATCAAAATCCCAGCTACGCTGCCCTAAGTAACGCATTTCAGTATCTTTCTCTACACTTAATAACCTCATATCTTTTAAACGCTGCATTAAACTAGCGTCAGAAGAAATAACTACACCACCCTCGCCTGATGTAATATTTTTAATACCATCAAAACTAAAACAAGCGATGTCTCCAATTGAACCAATTTTTGCACCATTGGAAAAACATCCCCCAAATGAATGCGCGGCGTCCTCAACTACTCTTAAATTATATTTTTTTGAAAAGTCATAGATTTCTTTAAGACCGGCAACGCTACTTGCATAATGTACAGGCATAATCGCCTTTACTTTATTTGACATACGGCGCGTTGCATCACCTACATCAATAAATCCTGTTTTTTCATCAACATCACATGCAACCGGAGTTGCGCCAGTAGCGCTTATAGCCTGAAATGAAGCAATATAAGTCAATGACGGAACCAAAACCTCATCGCCAAAGCCTATTCCTAAAGCAGCTAAAGACAAATGCAAGGCTGATGTTCCTGTATTAACACAACAAACTTCAGCATCAGTCATTAAATAAGACTTAAGCTCCGACTCAAATAAATTAACTTCCTCACCCATGCCAAGATATTCTTTTTGAAGAACATCACACACAGCATTTTTTTCTAATATTGATATGGATGACTTTGATAAACGAATAGTTCTGCTACTCATAATTTAATTCACTTAAGTCTTTTGTGTTAAATTCTTCTGGACCATGGGGGATATTTGCAATATTAAGCAAAAGATTTAGATTCTCACCAACACCTCGAAAAGCCATCCATAAACCTGGAGATACGGTTAATCTTTGATAATTTTCACATGAAAGGCTTATTTTTAGATGATTGATTCCATCATGTAAAATAAATTCTATCTCCCCTTGAGGCACAATAAGATTAAGGGTCATTTTATTATGACGTTTCCAACCCTTGATTTCTTTATATTTTACAGTTGAAAAGTAAGCCTCTCCAAACCCATTATATCCTGAGTCAGAAGCTTTCATAGCATGCAACACATTCCCTTTAGTACCGTGAATAATTTTCAATGGGGTTAAAATTACTCCATCCATGATTGTCCTTTAACTCTAGAAATATCTTGATATTCTTCAATTTGCTGACATGTCTTAGACCACATATCAGTCATTTTATGAAAATAATAGTTATGATACCAAGAACCTGTAAAGTTTACAGTTTTATCATAATCTAAACTAGCTTGCCAAGTTAAATAGCTTAGTGCTTTATCACAATTTAATTTTAATAAAGTGGCCTCATGGAAAGGGATATTATCGATTATATTATATAGTTGGCTATCATCAACTAACCCCCATGTTTTAGCCAAAGACTGTAATAAATCAATAACAGTTCTGTTTTGATCGGCGCGTGGACCAAAATTAAAGGCCTCTCCATTAAACTTTATATCACCTAACAATTTTGAACCTAGTACTAAATATCCACTTAAAGGCTCTAAAACATGCTGCCAAGGTCTAGTTGCCATAGGGCAACGTATATCTACTTTCTTCTTGTTGCTCCATGCTTGCATGCAATCAACAACTATCCTATCTTTAGCCCAATCTCCTCCACCTATAACATTACCAGCCCTGGCAATTGCTATCCTAATGTTATTACTGCCTTGTGAATTAAAGTATGAATGAAAATAAGATTTTATTATTAGTTCAGCACTCCCCTTAGAACCGCTATAAATATCTTTTCCCCCAAGAAAATCATCTTCTTTATAGCCCCAAACTTGCTCAACATTATCATAGGCTTTGTCACTGGTAATAATGACTGCAGTACAGCTACCTTTATATAACCTTAAGACCTCCAACAAATTAGCTGTTCCCATTACATTAGTTGATATAGTCTCAATTGGATTTAGGTATGATTCTGAGACAATTGCTTGAGCAGCTAAATGAAAAATAAAATCTGGCTTTTCCTTCTCAAAAATTTCTCTAAATGTCGATAAATCTCTGACATCTTCCAAATAATGAGTTAATTTATTACTTAATTGTAAACAATCAAATAAAGAAGGCTGAGTAGGAATTTTATTAGATATCCCAACAACCGTTGCTCCCAAATTTATAAGCCAAGTAGCTAGCCATGAGCCCTTAAAACCTGTGTGGCCAGTAATTAGAACTTTTTTTCCTTCATAAGTTTGATTAAACACTAATTATCCTCTTATTCTTTTCCATAACGAATATAATTTGCTATGTAGTAATAATGATTTTTCCAATTCGTGAAATGTTAATTTCGTATTATTTAATCCCTCTATTAAACAATCAGCTGCAACTTTTATAGAGTGATTTTTTTGATAATGATCAAAAGTCTTCTGTGATAGTAAACTTGATGTTGATTTCAAACTAATAACTATATCTTTTAATGTATGACCTTCATTTTTATAAAAATTAGTGTTTATTTGCTGAGCCAAACTAAAATCATCGATTTCAAATAGCCACTTATAAAGATAATTATATTTTATTGGCTTAAAACTATAGTCAAGACGCACTGTTGGGACGCCTAACTTAGCACCTTCTAACGCAGAAGTACCCATTGCAAATAATATATCAACACCTAACAGAAATCCATTTAAATCATCAGGCAAAATCTCTTCAATACACTTGATAGTGATATTATCATAATTATAAAGATCTAATTGTCCGGATTTTTCTCCTGAGCCAACAATAATAAACTCTATAAATTGATCTAAAATAGCAGCTATATTACTTGCATCTTGAATTAGTTTATTTAAAATATGAATTTTAAAATCTGCCAATCTCCCAACCCAGGCAAAAACAAGTCTATTTTTATTTTTTTCACTTACGCAGCCATTAATATATTCATTACTTAATTTTTTATCACTAAACAATGGCATAATTACCGGTAATTTAATATCAATTCTTAAATTTTTCTTAATATTATTTACGATGTCATAATCAAGATATGCTACTGCTGAACAATCCTCTATCAATATTAAAAAATCTTGCATTTTTTTATATTCCTGATAAAGAATGCTATGCCAAATCAACCATGAGAAAAACTTAGGTTCAGCCATTTTTGATCTAAATATTGGCAAAAATGGATAGGCATTAATTGGGATAGTTGTAATAAAATATAATTTCACCTGATTATCTATCTTTAACATTGGATAAATAGACCAAGGAGTCATTGTTTGTAAAACTAGAAAACAACCAGCAGGAATGTTTAATTTAATTTCATCGCTATATTCAAGAAACTCTATCATTCCTGGTAAGTTTTTAGACATATATCCATCTTTGTAATCAATAACAGATACCTGATATCCTTGTTCAAATAAATAAATTGCCAATCGAATAAATAACAATGATACTCCACCAACTCCTTTATAAGGAAAACAAAAAATAATTTTATTCATTAATTACTCTGACCAAACTCGCCACTCTGCACATCCATCATCCCAAAGTTGATTAAGCTTCACTTTATCACGAAGTGTATCCATTGGCATCCAGAAACCAGTATGTTTATATGTAAAAATTTCACCATCAATTGCCAATTCATTTAGTGGAGCCTGTTCAAATACCGTAGAATCTCCATCCTTTATATAATCAAAAACAGCTGATTCACAAACAAAATAGCCAGCATTAATCCAACTACCGTCACCTTTAGGTTTTTCTCTAAATTTCTCTACCCTACCTATTTCATTAATATCTAAGGCACCAAAGCGACCATCAGGCTGTGATGAAGTCATCGACATTAACTTACCATGTCCACGATGAAATTTAAGTAATTTATTAATATCTATATCTGCTACACCATCTCCATAAGTCAACATAAATGGTTCATTACCAATAATCTCTTGAGCTCTTTTAATTCTCCCTCCTGTCATTGAATCTAGCCCAGTATCTAAAAGAGTTACTTTCCATGGCTCAGAACAAGACTTATGAATTTTAAGCTCATTTTTTACTAAATCTACCGTAACACTACTTTGATGAAGAATATAATTCGCAAAATATTCCTTAATGTAATATCCCTTATAACCTAATAAAATAATAAATTCATTAAACCCATAATAAGAGTATGTTTTCATAATATGCCAAAGTATTGGCTTTCCACCAACTTCAACCATAGGCTTAGGTCTAAGATCAGTTTCCTCACTTAAACGTGTACCAAAACCTCCAGCTAATATCAAAACTTTCACTTAAATTCTCCCTAACTAATAATCTCTGCAATATTCTTTTAAATGCTCGTAAATATAATCAATCTCAAATTTTCTTTGGGTATTTTTCCATAAACCAACACCACTCATTGAATCCTCAGGTTTAAAATATTTTTTTGGATTTATATGTACAGTAGCATCCTCTCCAAGAAATTTATAAATTTTACATCTTGTCTTATCATAATCTAGAACCAAATCCTCAAAATATATCATCAAAATCCTCGAGTCTAAATTAGGACAATTAACTGCTGATCGCTCACGTAAGGTACGATATCTATAAACATAATTTTTTATATCTTCACTGCCACTAAATAATCCCTGTGTTTTTGAAAACCAATTATTAAAACAAGTTGATAAATACAAATCACGAGGATCTCTGTCAATAATAATTTGTTGAGCGTTTCCTAATAAATCTAAAGATAATTTAGGATTATAAGGCTCACAAGCATTAAGTAGAACCATGGTTTTAGCATTATTATTAAAATATATGATTTCCTTAAATAATTTTTCTAAATAAATATTTGTAATTTTTAAAAAATTCTCTCTTTCATAAATAGTAAAAAACATTTCTTCTGAAAAAAAATGCATGTCAGGGTAAAATCGATATATCAATTTTCTAATAGAATTATTCAATTTATTTCTATTTTGAAATGGGTATGAAGATAATCCAATATGTTGGCACTTAATTAATTGATCTGTATATTGCCTAGTAATATTTATAAATTCATTATTAAAATAGTGATTATATCGCATACCTGTAGATAGAACCCTACCAAGTAAATTAAACCACTTTGGATTTTGTGCAATTTCTGTAGTTAATTTTATAAATTGCTTAATAGCTGTATCTGAGCGTGAAGGAGACCAATTTTCAATTAGATCTTGATAAAGGTTAACCAAGCCATTTTTAATACGCAAAAGAGCAAACTCAAAACTATAATGGGGCAGGCAGTATTTTTCATTAAATTCACGCAATAAATCAATAACGGCTCCTTTACCAGATGCACCAAATCCAGACAAATCTAAAAATTTAATTGTATTCATTAATTTCATAACTCATTATATTAATTTTAAAAATATCGAGAAATATCTGTGGGTGATTTCTTAAATTATCAACAATCACCTTTTAATTTAATCTTATTTTATAAATTTTTTACAATAAACGACGCTACTCTCGGAACAAAAACCCCGACTTTAGGTTGGTATGCATATTCCTCTTTAAATTCTATAAGAGTAAACCCTGCCTGAGTAAGTTGATCAATTACCTCCCGACAATCACGATATAAAAAAATATGATCGGCATGTGGTGCTGTTAAGGCTGCAGTAATAAAGGCAACACCATTTTTTTGAAGCATACCACGCAAAGCACTCAAAAAACTTATTGGATCGTCTAAATGCTCTAAAACTTCTACTGATATTAGAAATGGGAACTTCTCCATTATTTTATTTTCAAGGATATTAAGTTTATTTATACTCCATCTTTCACTAACACCAAAAGCATTAACATGTCTACGAGAAAACTCAATAGATGCGTCACTTATATCAAAAGCATTAATCCTCAATTGAGGAATATCAGTAAGGCTTATACGACTATAAAATCCAGTACCAACTCCAACATCATACATGTGTTTCTCATCACTAAGAGCAACCAAAGGCAAAAATTTCTCTCTGAAATAATGTGACTGCCTATAGTGATGTGGCCAAAGATAATGACTTAACATTAGACCTGGAAGATATTGTGAAAGCATATAATCTTTATTATGATAAACCTCAGCAACTGCATCATCATATTTTTTATATATATATATCCCATCTTTTTCAAACTTGTTTTGTAGCCGTAAAGTGTCCATTACAAATTGGACATATCCCTTAACTGCATTTTCTATACCTGCATCTGTATAAAACACCTGCAACATTTCTTCAAACTCATTCGTCCAAATATTTCCATTTTGCATTTTATTTCTTAAAACAACATCTTTCATAAAAGGTGCTGTTTTTTTCATCGTAGCATCTAGAAATGTAATAAGAGATTCCATTTAAGCATCCTGAAATGTTAAATCTAAAGCATCACACACCGTCATACATACCAACTGGAAGCTTCTCATTTCTAAAACCTGACTATCAGAAAACGTAACATTAAACTCTTCTTCCAATGATACAATTAAATTCATCTGCCCAATAGAATCCCATGACTGAATTGTTTCAGGAGAGGATAAAGGAGTTATTTCATTTAAATCAATCTCAAAAAGCCTCGAGATAATCTTTTTCACACAATCTTCTACTTGTTGCTTAATCATAAATAAATTCCTTATTAACGTAATCACAAAAATTTGGTAATTTTAAATTTAAATCATAAGAATACTTTTTAACCCCATTATCAGTAATTAATAGGATAAAACCTAACTGTTCATATAGATTAGATACCGGAATATTCTTTACCGTTGGAATATATTCTCCATAGAGTATTTTTATACCTGATTTTTTTAGGTCACTAATAACTGACTCAAAAAAAGCAAATTCAATTTTTCTCCCCATAACTCGACAACTTAACAAAAATGTATCAATACTTGCGGATAACCCATTACTGTCAAATTTAATAATTAACAAACCAACCGTTCCGGCGTCTCCAAATCGATCAGATACATCTATTGCATAAACCCGACAATACTCTGAAGCAATAAATTTGCGCATTTCTGTTTCGGAGTAACGATAAGTTGTTAAGTTAAACTGATTGGTTTTCTGTGTTAATTGAGAAAGACGAGCGACTTTAAAGAGAGGATCTATTCTTATAGATAATGATAGCTGCAAATAACGAAGATAATCATCCAAACTTTCAAATTCATTTTTTATTCTCATACGCTCATCTTCCAATTGATACATTTTTAATCTTTGCGCATCCTCTAGAGTTTGAACTAAGCCAAAAAAACTATTAGCTAGTTTTCTTATAATTGCTGGATATTCATATAAATTACGTGGAACTTGAACTACATCGACCTCTGGAAGCATCTTTCTAATTAAATTAACTTCAAAATCACTATCATCAACAAATACAATACTATCTAAACCAATATTTAGGGTATTAGCCATATTGATTATATTTATATGTTTTTCCTCCCAATTAACCTTGCGAATACAAAGATCATTCTCACTTAGTCTCATAGTTTTATCTATTAAAAACAGTTCTTTGACATCTTCATCATTATTTTTACTACAAATTCCAACTAACACTCCTCTTTTAATTAGAGCAGCAATAATTGTTTGAACATCTCGATATGGATAACCAATTGGAGTCTCATATTTTTCCAAAATACCTTCTACCCCATCTTCACCAACAACTCCTGGCCAAAGTGTATTATCACAATCTAAAATTAGCATTTTTTTAATTTTTCCACGAAGAAATATCAATGGATGCTTAATTTGAGAAGTAAACACTTTCATCATATTAAGGGTATACAAAGCTTTATGTATGTAATAATTTTGTGGGCTTATTGCGCTGGATACTCCTATGCTTCCAATAATTCTATCTATATTTACAATTTGTACATTTTTTCCAATACAAGATTCGAGTATAGAATTCATCGAGTCTACAATCAGATCAAAATTATCTGGTTGTACTTGATTATAGTTGAATGCCAAAGAAGAAAATCGGTTAAAAAGTACCAAAGGTACATTTTCTAAAATACGGAACAATAATTGTAGCTCAAGCTTACATTTATTCAAAAGCTCATCTATTTCTTTATTTGATAAAAGATTAGCCATGTAACTTAGGCTAGGAATATAATTTGCTGCCTCCCAAAAAATAATAACAGCATCACTATCAGAGTATTTTTCTGCATCTTGAAGAATATTATCATAATCACCAATAATAACATCCGCTTTTATTCCCTCTATTCCTAATTGATATTCCAAAAGATCCTTTATTAAGTTAACAGTAATATTTGTAAGGACGACAATACGAAAAGGCAAACCACACAATTTTTTCTTCATTTCTCTATTTTGGATTACAATTTCAGAAAAAGATACTTCACTCATACCATAACTCCCCCGCCATTTACCCGCAAAGTCTCACCCGTAATAAAGTCAGAGTCAGAGCTCATTAAATAGGAAACCGCAGATGCTACATCACTAGGTTTACCCATACATTTTAATGGGGTTGAACTCTCTATTAATAAACGATTTTTCAATGGAATATCAGCGACTAAATTTGTATCGATCATACTTGGAGAAACAAGATTAATTCTTACTCCATATGGAGCAATTTCAACAGCAACTGACTTAACATACCCTACTAGAGCAGACTTTGCGGCGATATAATGAGCCCATTTAGCCACAGGTTGATCTACAGCTTGTGTTGAAAGAACAACTATTTTCCCATATTTTTCATCAATAAACTTGGGAATGATATTGCTACTTATATTATAAAATCCCTTCAAATTAACTTCAATTTGGTCATTGATGTCATGCCATCTAAGCACACTAGAATTTAATGATGGAAGTTTAGGAGTAGGGCAAAACACAAACCCAATAATATTTGGCATCCTTTTATTTACTTGCAAAATCATTTCTCTTACCGAATCTTCATTTGTTACATCAGCTTGAAATAAAAATACTTGGCTGGAATCAGATGCAATTTCAGAACGAAGTTTATGAGCCTGATCAGCATTTTTATTATAATGCACAGCAATATCAAAACCATCACCTGAGAGCCTTCTACAAATTTCTCTCCCTATCCCTCCAGTAGCACCTACTACAAGAACTGCTGGCTTTTTCTGTTTTTTACCAAGATCTACAGAATTTTTCTCAAGATCTTGTTCTTCAATCACCTTTACTTTTGCATGACCACTGGTCAATAATTCATTGTGTTGATTAAATATGTTGGTTGTTAATTCAATTACTTCATCACGTAAATACTTTTTAATTACTTCTGCGCGAACTCTAAGAATATCACCAACTCGAGCTGGCTTTAAAAAATTTAATTGCTGTGACATCCAAAGAGAACCATCTCCAGGGAGCTTCGTACCAATTATTGTAGAAATAAAAGAAGCACCTAACATTCCATGTGCTACAGGCATTTTAAAATATGTACGTGAAGCATACAACTTATCAACATGCAGACGATTGTCATCACCCGTCAAAGTAACAAACCTCGAAATATCTTCATCAGTAATTTTATGACAGACCTCAGCAAAATCACCAACTTTAATTTCTGAAAATTTCATTATCCTTACAATTCCTTTTTCTGTAAACGTGACTTGACAACCCTACCAGGATTCCCCACTACAATTGAATAAGGAGGAATAGGACCACTCACTACTGATCCAGCTCCAATCACTGACCCTGTACCAATATGTGCACCAGAAAGCAAAATGGCATTTGGGGCAATCCACACATGATCTTCAATTACAATACTATATAATTTATTATTAAAAATAATGGTTTTAAAATCATGTCCTTGTTCTATAAAAGGAAGATTTAAGTCATCAAAACGATGGTTAGCCGTTCTAACCCAAGCCCCTCGCGAAACCCAAACATGATTACCAATCCAAATCGGATAAGAATCTCCTGCAGCAATACTTGCAGATTCTCCTATCATAAAATTATCACCAACATTAATCATATTTTTAATCCCAATACTGGATCCACGCTCAAAAATAGCTTGTTTACCAATACGATCTTTCAATATATATTCCCAATATTTTCTCCGAAGCCATCTTCCTAATTGGGTTTCAGGATAATAAATAATAATAAAACTAATCCACTGCTTAATCTCAATAATGAATAATTTAAACATAAAGATCCTTGCCTATAAATGATAATTTATTACTGTTAATATAAATTTAAAAAATTAAAATCAATATTATGAGAGTTATAAAATTTATTTTTAAAAATAAATTAACTTTAACTAACTTTATAAGAGTTAAATTGATTTGATTTTAATTAAAAATTATTTCCTCATTTGATTTTATCAATTTATTTTTTAAAACTTCAACACCAAACCTGTCAGACAAATTATGCAATATAAACTGGTGTCCAACTTCAACATAACCATAATCATAAGAGTCTAACCAAAAATTAAAATGTCCAATCTCCCTTAAAGAATTATTATTATCAAAGCCAGTAAAAGTAACAACATTAACACCTCGTTCTATCGCTACTTCTACAGCATTACATATATTTTTAGATTTTCCGGAGCTACTAATTGCAATTAGCATATCACCTGATTTAATAAATTGTGATAATACTCTAGAGTATGCATTCTCATAACCAAAATCATTTGCCATACAAGTAATCAGCGATGATTCGTGTAATACTTGCGCATTGATCTTTGCAACATTAACAAAATCAACTTGGGCATGACTTGCAACGGCCGCACTACCACCATTGCCAATAATATAAAGCGACTGTTTGTCTTGACGAATCTTTCGTAGATTGTCCAATACTTGTAACATTGCTAATTCAAGATTAACTATGTTCATTTCTTCATTTGTACAAACTGTATTGGTGATAATCTGAGCGAATTCAGTAGCGCGATGGTTAAGTTGCATTTTATTTAATTCCATATTAATTCTCCATTTTCTTTTATTTTTTCAAAATTTTTTATTACCATTAAACCCATTGCTTCAATAGCCTCTGAAGTACTACCACCTATGTGACTTGTTGCAAAAAAATTATCTAATGCAAGTAATTTTTCAGACACTTTCGGCTCTTCCTCAAATACATCTAAAGCTGCTGCTAAATATTTGCTTTTTAATACCTGATACAACGCCACTTCATCAACTAACCCCCCTCGAGCGGTATTAATTAGAATTGCCCCTTTTTTCATTGCGTTTAATTCATCAAACCCAATAAAATGATGGTTTTCTGGAAGTAATGGAATATGGAGTGAGATTATATCTGACTGTTCTAACAGTGTGTTAAGCTTCACCTGCTTTACATGTGTCATTAAATTATCATGGGTTTGAATATCATAAATTAAACATTTACAACCGAACCCTTGGAGTAATAAAGCCAAATCTTGGCCAACAGCACCAAACCCAATAATACCAACAGTCTTATTTGAAAGTTGACTTCCAGTAGGTTGCTGCCATTGTCCTTTCTTAATCTTTTCATAAACTATATGTAAATGACGCTGTATTGTAAAAATTAGACCTAAGACTAATTCTGATACTGAACGCTTATTCAATCCAGGAGTAGCTGCAAAACCTATACCACGACGCTCCAAAGCGTTAAGGTCAATCTTGTCTATACCAGTACCCATTTTACAAATTACTTTCAAATCTGGTAAATAGTCAAGAAGTTTATCATCAATGACTTCTAAGCCAATAATTGCATGTGTCGCTCCATGCAAAAATTTAATTAATGCTTCATCAGCCAACTTAATTCCAGCATCATTAAATTTTACATTAGTAAATTTCTCTCGCAATCTTTGACGAAGGATATTATTTTTTGAAAATGAACGAGATGTAACTGCAACTAATTGTTTATTCACAATAAAACATATCCTTATTCATGCTCAAAAAAATTACTTATTTTCTCAATGTGAGAACCTGCAGAAGCATAATCAATATACCAAGATATATCTCTACTTGGTTTAAGTAGTTGAATAGGATATTCAAACTCACCTAAATTACTAAATACAGATTTAACCACATGAGCTTTAGATTCACCTGCAACAAGAACGGCTACTAATATTGCAGAATTTATTGCTTGCAAAGTTAAACTAATACGACGCGATTGTAAATGTTTAACATCGATATTTACGACTATATTATTAGAATTTAATGACTCCTTATCGTCAGGAAATAATGAGGCAATATGACCGTCTACTCCAACCCCCAATAACACAAAATCAAATTGTGGAAGGCCTTTTTCATTTTTAGGTAAATTTGAATTTAGCTTATTTTCATAAAGAATAGCTGATTCATGCGGAGTAATATCTTCCGTTTTTATACGATGGATATTTGCAACATTAAGTGAGACGTGACTCAGAAATCGAGAACTAATCATATTAAAGTTATTATCTATATGAGATTCTGGCACAAATCGTTCGTCAGTTTGATAAATATGTACAAATTGCCAATCGATTTGATCAACATAAGGTTTGTTAGCTAAAAGAGAATAAAATAACTGTGGCGTGTTTCCTCCAGATAGAGCAACATGAAAACTACCAGAATTACTAATATTAAATTTTGCCTGATTAACAAATTGTTGTGCAAGCATATGACTAAGTTGCTCTAAATTTTTTTTAACATATTGCATGCAATCATTCCAATATTATTAACCAATTGAAATTAAAAAACATCTAAACCAACATATTAGATTTGGTAAAAGCAATTTTTTCTTGAGATTTAATAGCCCTCCCACTTAATAAATAAAGTCGACATAGATCTTTAAATAGCTGATCATTAGCAATATTTGCTTTAGAAATTAAGCTATGTTGATTAAGTAAAATTAAACTCAACACATCATTACCTGTATTTTTTTTATCCTTAGAGATTGCTCGTAGGAATGCATCTAACGGAATAAATTCCTGAGCATAATCAATATAATTTTGGGCTAATACTGCATGCATTCTAATATAATGTTCAGATGTTGTTAAATTAGTTTCCATAGCAATATAATTCGCCATATCCATACCAATCGTTACTGCAATTCCATGAGGAATCTTATACTCTGTGGCTGACTCAATTGCATGACCAAAGCTATGGCCATAATTCATCACCTGCCGTATATCTCTATCAAATTCATCTTGTTCTATAATCTCTTTCTTAATTTCTAATGACCGACGAATATAATACGTCATCAATTCATTATTTTCGAAAAGACCATCATAATCTTTTGATATTTGATTAAATGATTTCTCGCCGTCAATTGCATGTACCTTTAACATTTCACCAATTCCAGATCTAATAGCCTGAATATCTAATGTCTTGAGAAATTCTAAATAAATAAAAATCTGCTTGGGTGGAGTAAAAGTTCCCAATATATTTTTAGCATCCCCACAATTTATAGAACTTTTAGAACCGATGCAAGAATCTGCCTGAGCAAGAAGTGTAGTCGGGACAAAATACCATTCTACCCCGCGCAACATATTAGCAGCTAAAAAACAGGTAATATCTTGAATAATACCACCGCCAATCGCGATTAATTGCTGATTGCGCCGAAGCTTATTTTTTACTAAATGTTCAACATAAGCTGGCATTTTCTCTAGAGATTTATTTTTTTCATCCGCTTCAATTGTTAAAACAGATATGGCAGATGTCAATATCTCTTTAAGTTGGTCGTGATAAAGAGTAAATATATTTTTATCTATTATGATATGGCTTTGATGAATGATTTCCTTATCAAGTTGAAATTTATTTCCCTCCATAAAACTTACACTATACCTTCCCTTATGAGATTGAACTTCAAATGAATAATTAGACACGGGTAAATCCTCCATCAACAGCAATATTTTGCCCACTTAAATAAGTATTTTCTTCACTCACTAACCATAAAACAAATCTAGCAATCTCATCAGGCTGACCTAATCTACCAATTGGAATTTGCTGCACGATTTCAAGTATTTTATCTTCGCCTAAAATCTGTTTGGTCAAGTCAGTTTCAATAAATCCAGGCGCTACACAATTAGCTAAAATTCCATATGAAGCTACTTCAGCAGCCAATGCAGCTGTCATACCATCTAACGCAAATTTACTAGCAGAATAAGGTGCACGCCAAGATTTACTCACTTTACCTAAAACAGAACTCAAGTTTACTATTCTTCCCCATGCCTTTTTACGCATCCCAGGAATCACTGATCTACACAAAATAAATGGAGCGTTAAGATTTACTCGTTGTATATTATTAAAATTTTCTAAGGTTGTGTTTTGAAAGGGAGCTATAATATTAATTCCTGCGTTGTTAATCAAAATATCTGGTTCTAATTCAGCAAGTATTTCCGCAAATTTCTCCGTGCTTTTTTCACACAGAAAATTAACCGAATAATATTGAAAATCATCAGAAATTGTAGTCTTTTCACTTGTTCCAGTAATTAACACTTGTGCGCCAGCAAATTTAAGTTGCTGAGCTATAGCAAGCCCAATTCCTCTATTAGCTCCCGTTACAACAGCCATTTTACCATTTAACTCAATTGTCATTTAATGCTACTTCTTCTGTTATTTATTTGTAGATCAGTCAATAAGTTCAAAATTTAATTTTTTGCTTTTAGATTTAGCTTTTAAAGACCAACGGTCACTCCATGCTAGATCTGCATAGTATATTTGATACACAAGCGACATAGTATTATAAGCATCTTCTAAAGTGCCATGCTTGATCTCAGCTTTACCTAAAATTGCATCAGCAAATTCTGCAATTTCATATTTCCAAGAATTATCTTCATTATAACGAGTAGTTTGTTCTTTAGGGTCACCACAGTCGTCTTGGGTTGCCCAAGCGATAGTCATTTTTTCAGAGCCATAACTTTTTGAACCTGAAAGAATTCCACTTAGAGTAATAGCCCCCTTTTCTAAACTAATATCTAACTGAAATTGATGACGCCATTGAGTTGCTGAAGAATGCAACATCGCCACAATTTTATTTTTAGTACGCATCAGTGCATATGCATTATCTTCAACATCATGTTTCCAAAAATCATTCGAAATAAAACTATGAACTTCACTAAACTCTCCACCAAATAAGCGTAAGAGATCAACCATATGAATTCCTTGATCAAGCAATATTCCTCCACCTGCTATAGCACGCTGACTTCGCCAATCAGAATTTTGACCAAAATTAATTATTTTTGATTTACCATACACCCCACGCAAATTAATTACATCACCTAATTCCTTGGAATTAATTATACTTAGAGCCGCTGAAACGGAATCATGATATCGATGATTAAATCCATATTTTAACTTAAGATGTGGATGTTTTTTCTTACAGGCGACTACCAGATCCATATCAGATAAATCACGTCCAGGTGGCTTTTCACAAAAAACATGCAACCCTCTTTCTAACCCCGCAACAGTAACTTCTGCAGCAATATCATTTGTCAAACACACGAAAAGAATATCTAAATCTTGAGCCAGCAACTCTTTATAATTAGAAAAATAAGGGACACCGCTATCCATTTTACCACTGCTCATAAAATGTCGGTCACAAATAGCAACTACTTTTAAATTAGCATGCAAATCGATATGAAAATGACGACGCTTTCCAACAACACCATACCCTGCAATACCAACCCTTAATTTTTCCATAAAACATCCTAATTTATAAAAAATACAGTTATTTTTTTAGTAAGCCCTAAACAATAAATATTGGTGCATATGCCCTTCAACTTTTTCAATGTCATTTGGACTATCAACAGAAAATGAATGTCGATAAGGATATGGCGCTATGGGCTGTTTTAATCCATGATCCATTATACAATTACTGTCACAACGTTCTTTTAATTCTAACACCTCGTTACTAATTTGTAACGGATAAATTTTTCATTTTTAAGCTTTCTATTTTTTTATCGGATATACCAGAGTCAACTTTTTAGCTCATTAATTTTTTTGACTGTTGTCACAAAATTAGATCATCTAACGCATCCTGTAACAACGCCCCCCTTGGCTAACTATTTGTGCCAATTTATCAATGAGGCATGTGGTGTTGTAGGTGGATATGGCGGTTTACAAAAGCGCCTTATAATTAATAAGGGTATAAACCATCAGCTTCATCCCGAAATGCTGTGTGCTTGATCCACAAAAATAGTCGCTTGAATTCGTCATCCAAGGAGAACACGCGCACTATTGTTCTTAACTGATCTTCGAATATGGCCTTATCAAAAAACCGGTTTCTGCCTCGCTTTTTAGCATTTCTATTACTCTTGTTTTCATTGATATTTGGCGCCATACCCACATTGAAAATCATTTTTTCTATTTTTTTAGAGTCATATGCCCCATCCAGACTTATAAATGAACGTAAAACATCCATACTAACGGCTTTTGCAATATCTTTAAGTTTGTTAAATGCGCCTGGAAATAGTTTGGTCTCATTCGCATTGTCAGGTCCGGTAACAATGGGGGCAACGACATTACAGTTCCTATCACACAACGCGACTATTTTATCTCCTGTCAGATGATTGTGGTCGCTTTTGCCAATATTATCGCAACTTTTTTTGCAGAGGTTATTGTGCTGTTCCCGTGAAGAACGCTGGTGTCTAAAAGAGACTCCCTCTCTAACTTTGCAACCGATGATTCAAAAACTCGGTCAAAAAACCGCTGTTAACCCAGTTTTGGAAGTGTCTAAATAATCGAGAGTAACTTATCTCGGTCCTTCAAAATGGATCTTTATCTATAGTGAGTTTATACCACTGGCATCCCGCGCGCATTAAGATCAAAAAATAATCAAGCATCTTAAAATATGAGATTTTTGGTTGTGGTCCTTGGCAACCTCCCTTTATGTGCGCAAAAACAAATTAATTAAAGCCAGACTAGGATAATTCAGTGGGTTCCAGCTGTAGCACGTCTTCATCCAGGAGATTCCCCAATTTCTATTAATTGTGTACCGCGAGCATGATACACCAGAAAACCCTTACCTACACTGAATTTAAAGGAAATTAGAAACTAGCAACGAGGTGACTAAAAGTTGAATTAATTCATGAATGTGCTTATAAAACACCTGAGCAAGCAAGTCTTAGCATATTTCAATACCTGGAAGTATATTATAATAATAATTGAATGCATTCAGCTATTGACTATAATACTATATTTGAGTTCAAATGTGCTGGGTGATTGTCAAAGATCGGTATCCACTAAAACACGTAAGATTATCATGATACACCAGAATCTGCAGCTCGAAATGTTACGAATATTTGGTAAGGTTTAAGTCTCAGTATTGTAATTTATCAGATGAATTACTTGGCCGAGTTGAATCCACGTTAAGTGATGTCGTTTCTGAAAGAAAGTACAAGATGAAACTTTCATTAACTTATTGATGCTGATTAAGTTAAATTAAATATAAGTTATGATTTTTATGGAGAGATTGGCATGAGAGAAGTGGACATTAGACCAGAAAATATTTTTAGTGAATACTTACGCTTAACTCAAATAGATGCGGAGACATTTTTCACAAACTCAGAATGTGTTGATATAGATTGTCCAGCTTGCGCTGCCCTTGATAAAAAGTACGCTTTCACGAAACAAGGGTTTGATTATCAAGTCTGTCAAAACTGTGAAACACTGTATCAATCACCACGCCCTCTTAAAGTTTTATTTGATAATTTTTATTTTGACTCACCATCATCAACTTTCTGGGGAGAGCAATTTTTTCCTGCTGTTTCTGAAATTAGACGTGAAAAAATATTTAAGCCTCGATGTGAAGCAATCATCAATAAATGCCAAAAATGGGATTTTGAGCCAAAAACAGTAATAGATGTAGGTGCTGGATTTGGTGTTCTTCTCGAAGAAATGCAAAAACTGGCTCCAACTGCAGAGTATTTGGCTATCGAGCCCGGACATATTTTATCCAAAGTGTGCATGGATAAAGGCTTCGATACACTTATATCAACAGTTGAGGAAGCTCATGAATGGCATGACAAAGCTGACTTACTTACATGTTTTGAAGTAATTGAACATACCTATAACCCATTAGAGTTTGTCGCGGCTTTAAAAAACATCCTGAAGCCAGGTAAAAAAGTATTAGTGACCGGCTTGTGTGGTGATGGATTTGATATAAAAATATTATGGGAACATTCAAAAAATATTTCACCCCCTCATCACATAAATTTTATGTCGGTAGAAGGATTTAAATTACTTTTTGAAAGAGCAGGATTTGTTAATGTTAGTGTTGAAACGCCTGGAAAATTAGATGTGGATATAGTTCTTAACGCATTGAATGATGAGAGTATAAGAAAAAATCTAAACTTAAGTAGACTTGAATCTCATTTGGTAGCGCAATTCAAGGATAATCCACATACGTTACAACAATTTCTTGCTGACAACCAATTGAGTTCACATTGCTGGATCTGGGCTGAGAGACCATTGTAATTTTAAAAAGAGAGTTAAACTAATGAGACAATTTACCCTAAAACAAAAACTACAAACTGGGAAATTAACCTTAGGGGCTTGGATAACATTGGGACATACTGCCATTGCGGAAATTTTTGCTCAGGCAGGTTTCGATTGGGTGGTTGTTGACCTTGAGCACAGTACTATCTCTATCGAGAAAGCAGGTGATTTGATCAGAGTCATTGACCTTGCGGGTGTTCCTGCATTAGTGCGGCTGACATCAAACGATGATTGTCTCATCAAACGAGTGATGGATGCTGGTGCCTATGGTATTGTGGTGCCGATGATCAACTCATCTGAGGAAGCTGTTAAAGCAGTAATGGCAACACGTTACGCTCCTCACGGAACGCGTGGTGTTGGATTGGCACGAGCACAAGGATATGGACGAAATTTTAAAGATTACCTTGAGTGGCAGGAAGATTGCCCACTGGTTATTGTGCAGATAGAGCATGTTAGTGCTCTTAATAATTTAGAAGCAATATTTAGCGTTGATGGTGTTGATGGGTTTATTATTGGACCATATGATTTGTCCTGCTCTATGGGGATACCTGGTCAATTTGATCACCCTGATTTTATAAGTGCTATGGAGTCCATTAAAACCACGGGAGAACGAATGGGGTGTCCTGCTGGTATTCACATTGTGGAACCAAGTCCACAGCAGTTAGAACAAAATATTGCTGCAGGGTATCAATTTATCGCATATAGCGTTGATATTCGTATGCTAGATGTTAGCGCGCTTAATGGTATTAGTGTGTTTAAGGAGCTTAATAAATGAATGTCCTTGGTATTATTCCAGCGCGTCTTGCCGCGAGCAGGTTTCCAAATAAACCTTTAGCAAAATTACTTAACATGCCTATGATTGGTCATTGTTACCATCGAACATGTTTGGCTCTTGGAGCTGAGAGAACTTATGTGGCAACATGTGATGATGCTATTGCCGAGTATGTTCATTCTATTGGCGGCAAGGTTGTGATGACTTCAATTGAGCATAGTCGCGCTACAACGCGTACTGCTGAAGCGTTAGAAATAATAGAGAAAAAGACAGGTAATAAATCAGATGTAATCGTTATGGTTCAAGGTGATGAGCCACTTATTCCCCCTCAGACTATTGCGGACACACTATTACATTTCAATGATCTTTCGTTGGATGTTGTAAATGTGATGTCAAAATTAAAAACATTGGATAAATTTATAGACAAAAACAATGTTAAAGTTGTGGTAGATCGGAATAGCAATGCATTGTATTTTTCTAGAGAACCTATTCCATCCTTATGGAAAGGATGGGAGCATATCCCTCGTTACATGCAAACTGGTATTATTGCTTTTCGCCGCAATATGTTATTGCATTTTAATAGTATGCCTGAAACCGAACTTGAGCAAATTGAATCAGTCGACATGAATAGGTTGCTTGAAACAGGAAGTAAGATTCGTATGGTATTAACAGAGGCAGTAACCATTGGTGTAGATACGCCAGACGAGTTGAAAGAAGCTGAGCAGTTGTTGCAAGATGATTTGTTTATTAGCCGCTATCTTGAAATGCACAGACAGTAAAGTTTGGTAATAAATGTTATTTTGGAATAAAACCGATGTTCCGCGTCTAATTTGAAGTAATTTTCAATTAAAAGGGGATGAAAGTCCCAATTGAGTTCCAATCAAGACAAAGATCAAATCAATAAACGTAGTAATACCATATGGTAGCGCGTGCATTTTTTTAATTTTTGAAGCCATGTTATTAAATCGCGATACCGTAAGTAGCGAACAGTTGAGTCATCTTAGATTGATGTGGTTTAATTAAAGCACATCAAATTTCTATACATTGTGTACCGCGCGTATGATACACCAGAAAAACCTTAGCTAAACTGATGTTAAAGGGAATTAGAAACTAGCAAGGAGGTGATATTTTTATTATTTATATAATATCTTGTTGTAATTATTTACCCCATATGTTTTCGATATTAAATATATTTATAAAGGTTAACATTAATCATTTTTTCTGTTCTAAATGTTATCTAATCCTCACCAACTAAAGATAATAAATAGTTTCCATAATTATTTTTTTGTAAATTTTTTGCTATATCTTTCAAATTAGATGATGACAACCAACCATTACCATATGCAATTTCCTCTAAACAAGCAATTTTATAACCTTGACGTTTTTCAATAGTCTCAACGAACTGTCCTGCTCC
>CAMDMN010000002.1 GCA_945901965.1 Legionella genomosp. 1
CTTGGTTATAGAATTATCTTACGAAGAAAAGACAAAATGAAAAGTATTGTTATTCAAACGGTTATAGAAAATTTCCCTGATTTTAGCGAGGCTTAAAAATAAGTGTCGATACCTCAGGGTCAGACTCTGAGGTATCGTCATCTTTTTTAAATGCATATATTTTATCAATATTGCATAAGATTTTTATGTGTCTTAACTCCATGAAATGGGAACAGTAATTTTACCTCTAATAACATTTTAGGGGATGTTTTTTTAGGCTATGGTTATGTTTTTAATTCATTTTACGTAGGGCCAGAAGTTTATTTTAGTGCCGGTAATAGACCAAAAGCGGGTCTCACAATTCAGGCAGCAAACTCTTTTCCCAATGAATTATTATCAACTTACACGAAGGCAAAACTTAATTCATGGGAAGAAGGTATTGATGGTCGTTTAGGATGGGTGGCAAACACTGGTTCTTTGCTATTTATACGTTTAGGTATTGCATTTAATAACCTTTCATTGAACTCTGATACTACGACGTATACTGATGGAACCATCGTCCCTGGGACAAAATCATTAAATTACTCTTCTTCAAAATTTTTAGTAGGTTTTCGTGCCGGTGCTGGGTTAGAACAAAAGCTTACCCCAAGTTTAGCCGTACGAGCTGATTATGCTTATACATATTACGGGAAGATTTCAACAAATGGTTCTAATTATAGCTCTCCATTAGGCCCAATTATAAACACTACTCAAGTACAGATTCAATCACAAGCTGTAATGGGCAGTATTATTTATAATTTTTCTATTTAAAACAAAAAGGTTAAACATCTTAAAAAGGAACGTAATGATGAAATTAAAAATCAGCTTGCTAATAATGACATGGTTATTTTCAAATACAGTTTTTTCAGCATTCACTGTTCAAGTCCAACCTAACGCAGCAGGAACCATGCCATTATTAACGTGGAGTCAAGCGGATGCAGGTTGTTTAACTGAATTGGTAAACCAAGGATGTCCTAACGCCACAAGCTCTACGGGGAGTTGCCAATCTCCTTCTTACATGAGATTTTATGGAGGGACGTGTAATCAGATCTCATTAACTTTTCAAATGGGCACGGCTCCTTGTAATCTTACGCAAGCTGAGGTTTTCTTTGTCCGTCAATCTGGCACCGAAAATTACAGTACTACCTATGATGTAAGCTTAGTAAACGGATGGGGAGGACCTGTTTCCATCACACCTAATGGTGGTCTAGCATCAGTTACAGTACTTACCATCAATGGTGCGGTAGATACGGCTGGTGCTTACCCATATGCCTGTGATACTTGTACTACACGTACGAATCCACCACCTTGCGGTCCTGCTTATCCTTCAGGGTGTAGCACGGCACCTAACCCACCTCTATGTCAATGGACACAACAACTTGGAATTACAAGTGTTGTTGTAAATTTTAATCCGAAAACAAGTTAATGCCATTGGTTTTACGCGATAACGTCTTTACCTATATAAGCACGCAAGACTTCTGGAATCTCGATACTACCATCTTTTTGTTGGTAGTTTTCAAGGATCGCCATCAAAGTTCGACTTAAGGCAATAGCCGTGCCATTTAGCGTATAAGGATAAACTCTTTTGTTATCTTTATCGCGATATCTGATATTTAGTCGGCGTGATTGGAAATCTGTGCAATTTGAGGCGGATGTTACTTCGCCGTATTTTTCATCAGAATCACGACCTGGCATCCAGGCTTCAATATCATACTTTTTAAAAGCCGCAGCACCTAAGTCACCTGCGCATATTCTAACAACGCGATATGGAAGTTTAAGCTTTTGGTAGATTGTCTCTTCTATTTTTAGAATCTCTTCTAAACCAGCTTCACTATCTTCAGGCCGTGTGATTTGGAAAAGTTCTATTTTAGAAAATTGATGTACACGATATAAGCCTTTACTTTCCTTACCACCAGAGCCTGCCTCTCTACGGAAACAATGACTTTCAGCAACGTATTTCAACGGCAGTTTATTCTCATCAACAATCTCATCAGCATGCATACCGCCAACAGTTATTTCCGCAGTTGCAATTAAACTAAGATCTAAATCTTCTAAATTATAAATATTAGCCTCATCACCCCTTGGAGAAAAACCTGTACCCGTCATTATTGATTTTTTCGCTAAATCAGGAGTTATAAGAGTGGTATAGCCAAATTCAGCAGCGATTTTCATTGCAAATAATTTTAAAGCTAATTCAAGAAACACAGCCTCGTTTTTTAGAAAGTAAAATTTTGCGCCAGTAACTTTTGTCCCACTGTCAAAATCTATTAAATCAAGATCTTTGCCTAGCTGCACATGATCTTTAGGTACAAAATCAAATTCACGCGGAGTTAAATGCGTTCTTAAAACTACATTTTCTTCATCACTTGCACCGTCTGGAGTATCGTCAGCCAGTAAATTAGGTATGGTCAACATTGCTTCGTTGTAAAGCTCATCAATTTTTCTAAGTTCTTCTTCGAGCGTTGAAATTTCTTGATTTAATGCTCGACCTTTATTAACAAGTTCTTGTTTTTCAGAGGCTTCTGCTTTTGGTATGGTTTTTGCTATTTGATTAGCTTCAGCTCGCTTATTCTCTAAATTTAACATAAGCGTTTTACGTGCAGTATAATGCTTCAACAAAGCGTCTAAATCCGCATTAACTCCCCTCTTTTTGATACTATCTCTAATAGTTTCTGCATTTTCTATTATTAATTTTATATCTAACATATTTAACCTTTAATCTGGAGTTAATATTAAACCTAAATTAGGCAGTTAAAAGCACTACGAACCATGACTGCAATGACTTTTAAAGATTCATTAGCGCTTCGCACATGTATTTATCAGCATATTGTATTAATTTATTTGCTCTTTGTCTGTAATCGATAACATTTAATTATTCTAAATTTGCCATTAATATATCAAAAATTAGATTGATTAAATGTATTATTGGCTAACCACAAGCAATATAATATATTATGGGGATCTATACCGAGGCCTAAAAGATCTAAATATGACAGGTAATTATGAATAAAAAATCAGCGGCGTATTACGAACAAAAAATCCTTAAAATATCAATAACTGTAACTTTTATTTTGGCGTTAGCCGGGCTTTTGTTTGGTTTATTATCAGGTTCATTGGCTATTGTGTTCGATGGGATGTTTAATGTGGTCGATACTGCTATGTCTATACTCGCCCTTCTCGTGGCAAGACTATTGACAAGCGCTGGAAGTCCGCGCTTCCAATATGGTTATTGGCATCTTGAACCTATGGCGCTTGTTTTTAATGGATCTGTGCTTATTTTGCTCTCGGTTTATGCCTTTGTGAATGCTGTCGGTAGTTTATTATCTGGTGGTAGAGAGCTTGATTTTGATTGGGCATTTATTTTTGCTTTATTAATGTCTGTGCTATCAATTGCTATGTATATTTATATCCGCCAAAAAAATATTCGCCTAAAATCTGAGTTTTTGCGGCTTGATACGCAAAGCTGGCTAATTTCAGCATCTATTTCCACGTCACTATTAGTAGCATTTGGTATCGCAACTTTGATGGACGGCACGGTTTACCAGCACCTCACTCCTTATGTC
The DNA here is from genome assembly GCA_945901965.1 of Legionella genomosp. 1. Lineage (GTDB taxonomy): Bacteria > Pseudomonadota > Gammaproteobacteria > Legionellales > Legionellaceae > CAMDMN01. Next base: position 3,582 of record CAMDMN010000002.1, read on the forward strand.
GATCCTCTAATTTTGGCCATTCTTACGGCTTGTTTGATTTTCGTACCAATGGCTGCGGTTCGTGATGCATTGAGAGATATGTTTCGTATTGCTCCTACTGAGCTTAATGAAAAAATTAGACGATATTTAGATGAAATTAAGTTCCGTTATAAATTTAAAACCTACACAAGTTATGCCGCTAAAATAGGACGTGCACAATTTATTGAAATTCATATTGTTGTCCCATTAGGCTACCCAATTGCAAGTGTTGAAGAATTAGATGCTATTCGTCGAGAAATAGTAGACGCTCTCGGTGGTAATGGTCCTGAGCATTGGATAACTATTGCTTTTACTACCGATGAAAGTTGGATTTAACCTATTATCCCAATAAATTCTTTAAGCCAGCTAAATGTGAACGCGCTAACTCCTTGGATTTTTCTTCAGTTTGTTCACCTGCTCGACCAAACCATTCCAAACTATCTTGAGGTAACTCATCTAAGAAACGACTTGGCTGGCAATCTTGAAGTTCGCCCCCTCGCCTTCGTTGCTTTGCTAACGTTAAACACAAAGTTTTTTGCGCACGTGTAATACCGACATATGCTAAACGTCTTTCTTCTTCTATTTGCTCATCCTCAATACTCACGCGATGAGGCAATAGTTCTTCTTCCATGCCAACTAAATAAACATGGGGGAATTCTAAACCTTTGGAGGCATGCAAGGTCATCAATTGTAATTGTTCTACATCATGGTCATCAGCTTGTTCAAGAACATCAATCAAAATTAATTTATTAACAATATCAGCCAATTGACACCCAGGCTCTTTTTCAAATAACCTTCCAACCCACTCTAATAACTCCCAGACATTATCCATGCATTTCTGAGCCTTCTGGGTGCTGTCGCTTTGCTCATAAACATGTGCTTCATAACGGCATTCTTCTACCATATCTCGCAGCACAGTAACAATTGGCTCATTTAGACTACGCTGTTTAATCACATACAACCACTCTTTAAATGCGTACAAAGCACTCCGTGGTTTATCACCAATTTCTGCTGATAAACCTAAGTGATCACAACATGCAAAAAGGCTTTGTCCTATCGATTGGGCATAGCTACCCAATGACTTTAACGTAACATCGCCAATCCCACGCTTAGGAGTATTAATAACCCTTAAAAAAGCCGCATTGTCTGCTTCGTTACAAAGTAATTTAAGATAAGCAAAGATATCCCTTATTTCTGTACGAGCAAACCAAGATTGCCCTCCGCTGATGCGGTAAGGGATCCCATGATCACGTAATACTTTTTCAAATACTCGTGACTGATGATTACCTCGATATAAAATCGCATAATCCCCGTAAGAAGTCCGATGACGTAGTTTACAGCTAATCAAATCAGCCACCACTTGGTCAGCTTCATCTTGTTCATTTCTACAACAAACAACACGCACCGACTCGCCGTAGCCCAATTCACTCCATAATTTTTTGCTAAATAAATGAGGATTATGCGAAATTAAATGATTTGCGGCATGGAGAATTAGTCCTGTAGAACGATAATTTTGCTCTAATTTTATAACCTTAAGTGCTGGATAATCATGTTGTAATTGCGTGAGATTTTCAGGCCTTGCTCCTCGCCAAGCATATATTGACTGATCATCATCCCCAACCACAGTAAAATGCGCCCGAATACCTACCAATAATTTGACCAACTCATATTGACTAGTATTAGCATCTTGGTATTCATCAATTAATAAATGACGAATTTTATTTTGCCAACGCTCTAATACCTTGGGATACTGACTGAGTAACCAAACCGGGAACCTAATTAAATCATCAAAATCAACGGCATTATAGGCATTTAGAGATTGCTGATAACGAGGATAAACGATAGCCGCCTCAGCAAAAAATGGCGTATTTGGTTCTAGCAACTGCACATCCTCAGGAGATAATAACGCATTTTTCCAATGAGAAATTTGTTGTTGAACTTGCAACAGATGATCGCGCAAAGAAGCACGCTCTGGAGGTAATAAACCACGCAGTAAATTGACACAATCTTCACTGTCAAATATAGAAAAACCAGGTTTTAAACCACATAGCTCAACTTCATTCCTAAGAATTTTAAGCCCCAAGGTATGAAAGGTCGCAACGTTTAAGCCACGACGAACGCGCTGAGGCAAGACTGACGCAACCCGAGTCCGCATTTCATTTGCAGCTTTATTGGTAAAAGTAACTGCAGATATACTATTAGCAGCATAACCGCATTGCTCAATCAGATAAGCAATTTTTTGGGCGATTACTCGAGTTTTCCCGCTCCCTGCTCCTGCCAACACCAACAATGGCCCGTCAATGTATTTCACTGCTGCCATTTGTTGTGGATTTAACATTGATTATTCTCAGGAAAAAACCCGCAAGTATCGCGTTTATAGCTAAGGCAACCAAACAATTTTAATACCAAAAATTTATTTAGCATGAGACTCGCTTTTGAGCAAAAGACGATTGGTATATGCAATAGTAACCGCCGAAAGCAAGAGTGTGAGATGAATAATCACCTGCCACATCACGCTATCATTAGATAATTTTGTAGGGTCAATAAATGTCCGTAATAAATGAATTGATGAAATACCTATTAACGCTAGCGATAATTTAATTTTCATAGCACCGGCATCAAGGTGATCTAACCATTCAGGTTGGTCTGGATGCGCTTGTAAATTCAGTCGCGATACAAAGGTTTCATATCCTCCCATAACAACCATGATCAACAAATTGGCAATCATCACCACATCAATAAGATCTAAAACCCCAAGCATAATATGGTTATCATCCGAACCATTAAGATGGCTTATCAACTCAAAAAGTTCAGTGATGAAGCGATATGCATATGCCGCTAAAATGCAAATTAATCCTAAATATAATGGCGCTTGCAACCAGCGACTAACAAAAATTAACTGAGCCATCGTTTTTTTTATAATATTCATATCCTTTAACTTTCCTTAACAATTTATACTTTCGTCTTATCTGAATTTGATTCGTATCTTAGCAGCTGCACATTTCATTAACAATAATTTATCCTCACAGCATCTCTTGCGTCAATTCAGATAAAGAACAACCTTTCTCAATGGCTGCAGCAACTAACTCCCCAACTTTATGATGAGCATCGCGAAATGGCACTCCTTGAATTACAAAATATTCAAGTAAAGATGTTGCATCCAAATAACCAGAATTAACTTTTTTCTTCATCAACAAGGTATTAAACCGTACACTTTGTAAGAAGGGCGTAATGATATTTAAGCAAGCAGATAGTGTTTTAATCGTATCAAATAATGCCTCTTTATCTTCCTGCATATCTTTATTATAAGCCATTGGTAAGCCTTTCATCAACGTCAGCAAGGCCTGCAAATGGCCAAAAACTCGACCAGATTTTCCGCGAATTAATTCAAGCACATCAGGATTTTTTTTATTAGGCATTAAGGATGAGCCTGTAGCATACGCGTCATCAAGCGTCATAAAACCAAACTCTTCTGTCGCCCAAATGATTAAATCTTCGGCAAGCCTTGAACAATGCATCATAATAATTGACGCGATGCTACATAATTCAATAACAAAATCACGATCACTAACAGCATCAAGGGTATTATTAACAATACCGCTAAACCCTAATTTTAAAGCCACCCATTCTCTATCCAAAGGTAAGCTACTGCCGGCAAGAGCACCGGCCCCCAAAGGCGAGTAATTCATCCGTAACAACCAATCATTAAGTCTACTCTTATCTCGCAAAAACATTGACTCATAAGCACCAAAATAAACTCCTAATTGAATAGGCTGCGCCTGTTGCAAGTGAGTATATCCTGGCATCCAATCTGCTTGATGCTTTGTTGCCAAGGTACTAAAGCAAATAATAAGATCGATTAATTGCTCAATAATCTTTTGCCCTGCATCCCTGGCATACAACCGTAAATCAAGAGCAACTTGATCATTACGACTTCGGCCGGTATGTAATTTTTTACCAACATCGCCTAATTTTTGAATCAAGAGGTATTCAATAAACATATGAATATCTTCATGAATCTCATCAAATAGATGTAAACCATCGATGATTTCCTGTTTAATCTCATCCAAAGCTTGATAAATAGCTTGGGTTTCTTCCTGTGGAATAATATTCTGTCGACCTAACATCATCACGTGCGCTTGACTACCTAAAATGTCATGAATAAAGAGAACATGATCAAATGATAATGATGAATTAAATTGTGCTACTCGTTCATCCAACGGTTTTTTAAATCGTCCACCCCAGGTTTTATTTTTCATATTCACTACCTCGATGAAGAAGTCCGTAAACTTTAGCTGAAAGCGAAAAGAGATTAATAAATCCTTCCGCATCTTGTTGATTATAAACACTATCCTCTTCAAAAGTTGCATAGGCTTTATTATGCAAACTATAAGGAGATGACATACCATGAGGCATAATATTACCTTTAAATAATTTTAATTTAACATGCCCACTCACATGCTTTTGCGTTTCATTAATAAATGCATCCAAAGCTATTTTTACCTGTGAAAACCAACGCCCTTCATAGACAATATTTGCGTAAGCTTGCTGTAATGATTGTTTAAGGTGTAATGTTGCTCGCTCTAAGCATAAACTTTCAAGCATTTGATGTGCTTTATATAAAACGGTGGCTCCCGGCGCTTCATAAACACCCCTGATTTTCATCCCCACCAATCTATTTTCAATCAAATCGGCAACCCCAATACCATGCTCGCCTGCAGATTTATTTAATTGATTTAATAAGTCTACAGGTGATAATGACAAGCCATTTAAAGCAATTGGAATACCTTTTTCAAAATCAATATTAATAATTTCTGCGTTATCTTTTGTATTCTCTATTGTTGAAGTCATTAATAAAACATCATTAGGCATGGCATTAGCTGGATCTTCTAAGCTGCCACCTTCATGTGAAATATACCAAATATTATGATCCCGAGAATAAGGTGATTTAGGCGTCACTGGTACCTCAATGCCATGAGCAAGAGCATAATCAATAGCTTGCTGCCTGGATTTTATTTCCCAACTTCGCCAAGGCGCAATAATAGACAATTCTGGCGCGAGTGCCTTGATGGTGTATTCAAATCGCACTTGATCATTTCCTTTACCAGTTGCTCCATGAGCCACTGCATCGACTTTTTCAGCCTTTGCAATTTCAACAAGCTTTTGGGCAATTAATGGTCGTGAAATAGTACCTAGAATATATTGTTCTTCATAAAGTGCTCCAGACTTCAGTAATGGCCATAGATAGTCTGTAATAAATTCATTTTTTACATCAACAACATAAGCTTTGGATGCACCACTTTGAATAGCTTTTTTCTTAATAGCTCTAAGATCTTCTTGTTGACCGAGATCACAAATAACAGCAATTACCTCGGCCTTATCAAAATTTTCTTTTAGCCAAGGAATCATGACTGATGTGTCAAGGCCACCTGAATAAGCTAACGCAATTTTTTTAATCGTTTTTTTCATAATATTTACCTCATGTACTGTTGTTTTAAAAAAGATAATGAGGAAGGCAAATCTCTTATTTCAATATCAGAGACTACATTTCCTGCTTTAAGAACCACCACACGCCCTGCTATTTTTGTAATAAATTCCAAATCATGAGATGCAATCACCATTGTCACCCCCATACTTTTAACCGCAGATAATAAGGTGACAACATCATCAATAGTAGCCAGATCCAAACCTGATGTTGGCTCATCGCACAATAAAAGATCGGGACAGATCATCAGGCTTCTCGCCAAAGCAACGCGCTGTTTTTGTCCTCCTGAGAGTTCTTCTGGAAAAGCTTTTGCTTTATCTTTCAGACCTAATGTTTCCAACAATTCAAAAGCCTTATCTTCATGATTTTTTATTGTTTTATGTAACATTGGTGCATAAACTAAATTTTTAAATACAGTCATGTGTGGGAAAAGTTGAAAATCTTGGAACATAAATCCACTTGTACCTTTAAATTCAATATTACCTGTATCCAAAGACTCTAGTTTTTGTATACAACGCAACAGAGTAGATTTGCCACTACCAGAAGCACCGGCTAAGCCTACGATCGTATTTGCTTGAATTGATAAATTAACTTGATTAAGCACTAAAGTGCTCCCAAATTTTTTACAAGCATTATTGAGTTGAAGCATATTGACCTCGCTTTTCTATTTTTTTCCCCAGAGTTTCTATCAACAAAACCAACCCATAGTAATACCCACCGGCAATACACAAAGGTAGAAAATAGGTAAACTGTTCAGCCCCTAATGACTCAGCATTGTGCATTAAATCCATTCCACCTATAGTTGAAATCAACGAAGTTTCCTTTAGAAGAGAAATAACCTCGTTCACCATAGCTGGAAAAATATTTTTAAATACCTGCGGCAAAATAATATCTTTCCACAAATAATAAGTAGGTATTTGTAAAGTTAACGCCGCTTCAAATTGACCTTTAGGCAAACTCTCAATTCCCGCGCGAAGAATTTCAGCAAAATAGGCTGAGCTATTTAGCCCAAAGGTAATGATCCCTGCCACTAAAATACTTAAATGAAGGCCTGTCAAAGTTGGCACAGAAAAATAAATCAAGCTTAATTGCAATATGAGTGGAGTACCTCGCATAACCAAAATAAATTGATTAATAAAGGTAGTTGCAATCGATTGATACCGGCAAATCGCCAAAACTGTCCCTAATGTAAATCCGGCAACTATGCTGCCAATTAAAAGTTCTAAAGTTAAGACAATACCTTTTCCAACAAATAGTACGCTTATATTTAAGGCTTCCAAGAGACACCTCCAAACCACTTTGCTTTTAGTTTTTCAAGATGCCCATCTGCTTTTAATTTTTTTAATGCTTGATTCATTTGAGTGGTTAATGGAGAGCCTTTCTTTAATGCAATACCATAACCTGAATCTGCCTTAGTAATAAGAGTATTAGATATCCCTGGATGCTTTTTGCTATACACAGAAGCTTGCGCACCATCGACCAAAACAGCATCCACATGCCCTGCAATCAAAGCTTCTAATGCCTGATTATTAGTATTTAAAGTGCTAATTTCGCCAGTTCTAAAATGTTTTCTAAGCCATATTTCCATAACCGAACCAATTTGCGCGCCAATTTTTTTTACTTTTAATTCAGCAATGTTATTAATAGGCTCTTTAGTCTTATAAAGCACGGCCATGCCCGAAAAATAATAAGGTATTGTGAAATCAAAATTTTTCTGTCGCTCGCTTGTAATAGTTATTGTGGCAATGGCCGCATCAACTTTGCCAGATATGATGGATGGTAATATGGTACTAAATTGCATGTTGTCAAAAACCGCCGTTTTACCAAGTTCACTCGCGACAAGTTTTGCAAGATCAATATCAAACCCTTTAATTTCACCACGCTGATAATATTCAAAAGGTGGATATTCGGCAAAGGTGGCAAAATGAATTTCATCTTGCTTTTTATCCTGAGAACACCCAGATAAAAACAATGCGAACACTGAAAGCAAAGCAATATACAAATACATCATTATGAATACCTATTCAATTTATATCCAGTTTTTGATTTTACTAAGCAGAAATTGCTTTGTCAATAAAATATGCATATAATTCCAATAACAGTGATTACATATTCATTTTTGGAGAGTAACTTGTCCCATAACAACATTCTAGACAACATAATTATGACGATTATCCAAACTCAAAATATTTTTGAACAAAGCGAGCTACAGCAAAGTCTTAAAATTCGTGGCTATGATATTCCGCAGGCGACGTTATCGCGAAGATTGAAAAAATTAAACGTTGCGAAGGTCGCAGGATCTTATAAAATAATTGATTATAATCAACCGGGATTACCCTTAATTCTTAATATTCAAATATCTGATTTAGGCTTAATCGTACTGCAAACACACCCAGGCAACGCAAATAGTCTTGCTTATTTCATTGATCGAAAATATGTTACTTTCAATCCACAAAACCCAACAAACTCAGGTATTTTAGGCACAATTGCGGGAGATGATACTGTTTTATTAATTATAAAATCTAACGATGAATTAAAAAAAGTAATGGGATTACTAAAGGAAGATTTCCAATATCTCGCTATCTCATAAAAAAATTGCCAACTTAGTTTAAAGTTGGCAATCATAGAAAATATGAAGATTATTTAAAAGTACTACCCCCATAAATTGACGCACCATACTCCTCACAAAACCCCTCCAACTTTTCTTTCATCCAATTCATAAACGTTATAGCAAGAATTACATTGCCACTTCTTGCAAGCACTCCTTGATACGCACTATGCATAGTCATAGACTTAGCTGTTTTGAAAAAGCCTAAATTTATCCCCTTAGGTGATTGCTGCATAGCCTTAATAGTATCAAATGGATGCGTTATTAGCGTTGCTCCAATTCCTGAGCAAACTCCAGACAAGATAGTTGCCGTAGTATCATCATGAAAATATGGTGTTAACTTAGGCTTTATTAATCGAGGAGCTTCTAAAAAGCAAACAGAAAATATGCCCTCTCTTGAAGAGGTTGCTAATTGACCATTAAAAAAACCAAAAAAACCCTTGGTTTGTAATCGCGATTTTACAATAGATGCAAGGCTTGCTTTATTATTGTCATTTTGCAAAGCCATTACCATTTCAACAGGGCAACTAATAAAAGAAGATAATACGCCCGCTGAAAATGCGGTTCCCATTTGTTGAATATAGGTTGGATGATTATTAAATATTTTCACTTGAAGCCAATTATTTGCGCCAACTTGTATAGACGTAATAGGCATGAATCCTAATGCGTTTATAGGAGCTCCTGCATATAATCCTCTAAAAGACCAAGGGATTGGCATTTTTTGTTGTCTGTTAGTTTTGATAACAAATAAAGGGTTGCATAACGCCACTTCAGCCAATCCTGTAATTGCACCAATAGCATAATTTTCAATAGTAGATAATTTACATTTTTTTTCATTCATGATTTGTCTCCGATACGATTCGTTCATTAAAAGTCAATTCATGTTATCTGTATAAATACACCCTAAGAGGGCAGATAACATGATTAACGAACGACCGCACTCAGAGCAAAATAGAGGGTAACGCGACGGACAGCACGGACAAAAAGAGATAGACTAGCAACATTAGTAGATAATGGCTTGATTGTTTGCATTAATATATCAATCGAAAAACCCATCATTATTAAGTTACTTTAAATATTGATTAATTTATTATCTTAATGCGTTTATAATACATGTGTCAAGCTCATCGCATAATTTCACATACCCACCAGCCAAATTACCAGTTCAAACCAAAAACCATAAGTTTATTTTTTTACTATAATGACAATTAAACATACCAACTGGTTTAATTATGCCCCGAGGTGTGATGCATGACGAATTTATAGCAGAATTTGCCGATATACTGAGCAAGAGCTTGAGAAAACAAATTGAGCATAAGCACCTGCCTATGAGCGTTGGCATTGAAAAAGAAATCGGAATAAATTTTGTGCGGGTTTTAAAAGAGTGTAAAGAGGAGTTAAGTAAAGAAAAGATAAAATGTGTGAAAAGTGAGCTATCTTTTAGCAGCAACCAGCAGAAATTAATTTCTAATTTTGCGAATAAACTTAAAGAAATTTTTTCCGAGGTTGGCGACATGAGCCCAGGATCCAACGCAGCTTTGTGGAGCGGTCCTGCGCAAAAGCAAGCTAGTAAGGCAGGTTTTGATTTTGCAAAGACTATTCCAGGATCTGTTGTCAATCAAGTTATGACCTCTTTAATAAAGCATTTTGCCGAAAAAGCTTATAGTAAAGAGATGGATGAGGAAAGTTTACTGGATACAGCATTATTGCTCGCTATGTGGGATGCACACTATCCATGCTATATGCACAAGGTGCGCATGGTGATGTTAGCATTTTTTTAATTGACGGGGAAACAAGTCAGCATTCAATATTGTGGAGAACAGAACTTAATATCCTTAGGCTACGTCAAGGGGATGGCGACAAGGATGGAAAGATAAATAAAATATGGATATTAAACGAGATGAACGTATGACTGATTCATTAATGACTGAGCTAAAAACGTTGTCTATTGCAATTGAGGATAAAATTGGATTAGTTAAATCCATCATACTTGGTAAAGACGAGGAAGACCCCGATTTCAAGCCTAAAATTTAGACTTACAGAATGAGATTATAAGCACCGTTGCTCGTTGACAATCCTTAAATTAAAATTTAGCATGCTATGGCGTGTTGACAATTGCCCTACAATCCCTACGTGGCGCGCCCGTTCATTACCCACAAATCTGCTGTTCCTTGATGGGAGTGCATTGTCTAGTGGAATCCGAGCCACGACCGTTAGGGAGTGGGGTTCTTAAAATATACACTCCCTAACGGTCGTGGCTCGGATTCCCTCTCACTTGCCAAGATAAAATTAACTTATGGGTAATGATTTGGGTGCGGCTTGTCCGCGCTATTCAGAAGAGCTATAGATACCGCATACAAGCCTCGGCATGTAGGCGTTTTAGAGGATTTATGAAAGCACATATTGTATTGGCAGTTTCGGACGTTGAAAAAAAATTAAATCGTTCAATTAGATCTTATCAAGAGATCGAAAATAGTGCTGAGGATTTATTAACCGATGGTGCTGAAAGTATCTTAATTGAAGGTAACCAAATAAAAGATCCTTTATTTACCCAAGATTATTGGACTAATGGTATTCAGTCTTTTTGGCTTGCAAATAAACGATTACCGTCTAAAAATTATAATGAAAAAGCAGGCGCCCTAACATCTGCTATTACTACCTGTCTTGCATTAGGTAATTCAATCAAAGATACCATTGTTATTGCTGAAATGTTTGTCAACCGTGAAATTAGGCACGCAAAAAATATTGATAAATTAGACCTATCTAACTGGCCAGAAAATGAAATAGATCTCCCCTTCCTCTCAACAAAACCATTATTAAATCTGCCTAAGCCATTTAAACACTGTCAATTAGGATTATATCCTGTAGTTGATAGCTATCATTGGTTAGAGCTGCTATTACCTACCGGGGTAAAATGTATTCAATTACGCATAAAAGATTCAAATAGAACCCTTCTAGAAGAAGAAATTAAACGCGCCGTGTCTTTAGCTAAAAGTTTTGATGCAACCCTTTTTATTAACGATTATTGGGAGCTTGCTCTTCAATTTGGCGCCGATGGAGTGCATCTTGGACAAGATGATCTTCATGAAGCTGACATCGATAAAATTCACCAAGCAGGATTATTTTTAGGTGTAAGTTCAAATTGCTATTATGAAGTCGCGAGAGCTCATGCTCTAAATCCATCCTACATTGCTTGTGGCGCAATTTATCCAACTACGAGTAAGGTTATGTCATCAGAACCACAAGGAATTGCCGATCTTAAACGTTGGCGACGAACACTTAATTATCCCTTAGTTGCCATTGGTGGGATAAGTTTTGCAAAACTACCTGAAATTTTAGAAACAGGTGTTGAAGGCATTGCCCTAATATCCGCGATTACAAAAGCTGATGATCCAATAATTGCAACACGGAAATTTTTATCCAAAATAAAAGAATTTAACGATAGTTAACCACCTTTTTTCTCCCGAAAAAAACAACCTTTTTGTAAAAAATAGCTTACTTCTTGCAAGACTAATTTATTATTCATGATAAAAGTATGCCCAACTGGCAAAACCATAAAATCTTTCATCCCGCGAAGTTTGGTAGATGATACTGTTACTTTTCCATCATTTTCATCTTGAAAAAAAACCTTCATTAAAGGATTAAAGCTAAAATTGCCTGCAATAATGCCTACTTGATAATTAATAGGTTCATTTAAATACGCAAGTGATGGTGAATCTGTCTTTAAATCTTGTCCAGCAGGGCCCAAAATTTGCTTAAAAAACCAATTATTATGTAATTTATCCGCTAATTTAGAGCCATGATTTGGTGGGGCTAACATAACTACTCGACCAAGATTAGCAAGGTGATTATTTTGTAAGTAAGCACGTAACACCAGTCCACCCATAGAATGGGTTACAAAATTAATTTTAGTAGAATTATATTTTTGGCATTCTTTGACCATATCCTTTATATTAATTTCTGCTATTGTTAAAATTTCTTTACGAGTAGCTGGGTAATCTTTATTAATAACTATATAGTTGTCGTTTTTTAAATAAGATGCCATTATTAACATTGACGCCGGTGTTCGCGCTAAACCATGTAATAAAATCACGCATTCTTTTGCCATGCTATTTTTAACTACAGAAAAAGAGAAGATTAATAATAAAATCAATTTAAAATACATCAAGCGCAAACTCCCAAAATATACTTATAATGTAGGATTAATATTACCTTAAGCTATTTTCTTTATAATTAATACAAATCATAAAGAGTATAATTTTATGACCTAAATACCTAAACCTTTACTTGGCAGCAATTTGCAGGCATCTTAAATAACTATAATGCCTTTAATACTCAGATAATTATGGGCCCCGTTTTACGTTTATTCATGAAAGCTGAAATTCCCGAGGCATATAATTATCATAAAACGGGGGAGATTCTCTTTTTTCCCTACTGACTCCGCTTAAAGAATTGACGATATCGAAGAAAGCATCAAAAAAGCTAATCCCACACAAAATACAAAATTTAGGAACCAAAGAAAATGCCAAGAGTTTTAAGCGTAGATGAAGCACTTTTATATGCCACAGCCGCTTGTGAGTATTCCATATCCTATGTTGAAGCTGGAAGCACATCTCTTGAAATCAATAATTATAATGTGCTAATGCAGCAGTTTGTTATTGATAAAATTCGCCGGGCAAGAACAGAATATATTAAGCCTATTGAATATTCAGTAGAAATGGACGATGAGATTGCAATTTTCTATCATTATAGTGAAACTTGTAAAAAAATAAACTACGGCAACTGTGGCGAACGAGCTTTAATGGCGCTAGATTTTTTTATGCAATATGCTCCTGATATAAATGCTGAGGTATATGGTATTCAGAACGGTGATCACAATTTTTTAGTAGTTGCGAGGCACGAAGGTTCTGATCCTGAAAATCCAGAAACCTGGGGAGAAGAAGCGCATATTTGTGATCCATGGGCAAATTTAGTTTATCCTGCTTCTCATTACTTAACTAAATTAAAAGCATATTCAAGTTCTGAAACTAAAGATTTCAGAAGGATTTCCAGAACTATAGAATATAATCCTCTAGTTCATAAACTTAGACTAAATAAAACTAAAAATACTAACTATCTTAGCAAGGCTTTAACAGCAGATCACTTAAAGCATCTAAGATCTGTTTTTGACGATAAAATACAAACAATATTATCAGCCTCTACTGAACTTATTTTAAAACTTAAAGATATTAGAGAAAATATTAGCTTAAAAGACGGAGATCAAATTTCTCTTCTTAAAATAATTGATAATCTAATATTAAATTCAACAAAAGCAACATCAGAAATTGGTGAATTAAAAAAAGCTATAGCACCTGCATGCTCCTATCTACCATATAGAAAAGACTTAGAAAAAGCACTTAAAATTTGTGCGGAAATTTATAAATCATCGTTAAACTTAAACCCCTATGAATTGTCAATAACTATATTAAATCCTGAGCTAGACGACACTATTCGCAATGCTTGTAAAAAAGCTGAAGCGATCCGTTATAATAAAACCAGGCTTACATCCAATAATATTCCCAAATCTGATATTCATTTATTCATAACAGCAAATCAAATTAAAATCGTCAGGCATCTACTAGAAGATAAAAAATTACTTGAAAGCCAAAATGATGATGGACAAACACCATTATCACTCGCTGCAAACTTAGGCCATACTGAAATGACAGTCATGCTTTTAAAATTAGGTGCAAAAGTAGATACAAAAGATTGTAGTGGTTGGCAGCCTTTACATTTTGCCGCTTATAATGGTCATTTAAATATAGTTGGACTACTGGTTACAGCAGATCCTTACATTATTAATAACATAAGTAGTCGACATGAAAACCCTATTTATTTTGCATGTCAAAATGGACATACTGATGTAGTTAAATTTTTGCATAAAAAAGGAGCTTGTCTTGATATAGTTAGAACCAATAAATTTAATCCATTCCAAGTCGCCTGCTTATCCAATTACCCCAAGGCCCATTATGAGCTTATTTTATCACTAGATGAAAATTTATTTGATCGTAAACCTTTAAAGTTATCCACCTTGGATTTGGCTCTAAACTTACACAACTTAAATGCTATTTCTGCTATTTTAGATTATATAGATATGCAAGAGTCATCTTATAGTGCAATAAGAGTAAAAATATGGGATAAAATTAACATCTATATAAATAGTAATTATGAAAAAATCATAAGTAAACATGAAAATTTATGGTTAATTGAGTGGCGTGACTTAAACTCGGAGTTAGATGACTCGTCAACCGTAACTTTAGCCTCTTTTAGGATGTAGATTTATCTGATCAAGTGGCGAGAAAAGCCAGCCTTGATGGAGCGCAGCGTAATCAAGGTTTATTTAAACTCGAGACTTAAAAATACTGATAGTCTTTGTTTTTGAGAATGAAAACCTTGATTACGCTGCGCTCCATCAAGGCTACACTGATTTTTGACTTATTGGTAATCATAATAAAAATATTAAATCATTCCAATTGCTGATGAACTTGGGCCATCTACGAGTATAGCTGAAACTTTACTAATATCTAAAGCTGGTCGTGATTGAAATAATCCAAATGCAGACAGCCGTTTTGCATGAGGAATGATACAGTTAAAATAACATTGGACGTCGAACGTAGAGAGTACAGCAAAAATACGCATTGCCGTATCTCGATCAAAGTTATTATCACTCAAATCAAGGGTCTTAATGGTTTTTGGAAGAGACTGACCTAAAGCTGCTAATTCATTAATTGACATTAGATTAAGCCCATTTCCACTCAAACTAAGAGTTTGCAATCCTACAGGAAGCAGTTTAAACGCCTCATTTAATTCCTTGCGGGATATTTTACTTAAATCATTCCAATCTAAATTTAGTACTTTCAAACCAGGAGGCAACGCCTTAATGATTCTTGCTAATCCACCAGCACCAAATCTGCTCAAATCATTCCCAGCCAGAGAAAGTGACAGTATATCCCTATTAATCGCGCTTACTGCCGTTACCCATGCATCTGTAAACAAAAAGGAAACTCCAATCCAACCTAAATTTAATGAACTAACAGTTGGGGATAACAAAGCCAAAACAACCGCCAAATCAGCTGCTGTTATCTTACCAAAATCGACATAATGTAAATTTAAATGAATAATAGTCGCAGGAATTTCTTTTAAAACAGCGCAAATAGTCTCAGGTGTTTTCGTGCTAAAATCAGTCAAATCTAAATCTAACTCAGTTTCTTCAGCTGGTATCGCCTTCATACGCGCTACCATCTTTATTTCTTTATAACGTCCTAGATATTTAATACGCCAAACCATACAAATTTCTCACACATATTCCAAAGGGTGCATATTGTAACAAAAAAAATTATCTATGTATTATTTATAGCGTTACAACTTAACGCTATTTCATTAAGTTGACGTAATAGTAATTTATTTGCTAGATTTATGTCTCATTTTACTCTAAATGCTGGTTGCCATGTTTGCCTTTTTATATTCAGCTCCTATGATCACCATTTATATTTTTACTTTATCTTCATGCTACATGCATTTTCGGGGAAAAGTTCGATATAAATTTTTGCGACAATTTACCGATCACTCTACATTTCTCGCGCCTGTTAATGCAATTATGTATTTATTTTCAGCAGTACCCAGCACCCCATTTTTAGATCCAGAAACATTTCCTGAAACCAAAATACTTGAAGACAATTGGCAAGTTATTCGCGATGAGGGTCTTACACTTTTATCTGGGGGTGCGGTCAAAGCGTCAGATAAGCTTGATGATATCGGGTTTAATTCTTTTTTTAGACGTGGTTGGACACGTTTTTATGTCAAATGGTATGGTGATAGTCATCCTTCTGCACGCAAATTTTGTCCAAAAACAATTGAACTTTTGCAAAAAGTTCCTTCAATTAAAGCCGCTATGTTTACGTATTTACCACCTGGTGGCGAATTATTCCGCCACCGAGATCCTTTTGCAGGCTCATTACGCTATCACTTAGGCCTATCTATTCCTAAAGATAGTGCGAATTGCCAAATGATAGTAGATGGTGAAACACGATGCTGGGAAGAAGGCAAACCGATGATGTTTGATGAAACTTATATTCATACTGCTAATAATCAAACTGAAGAAGGTCGCCTTATTTTATTATGCGATATAGAACGCCCAATGCATTTTATGATTCCGCGCTTTATTAATCGCTTATTCGCCAAAATAATCATGAGAGCCTCCCTTTCTCCTAATGATCTAGGTGATAAAACCGGCGGGATTAATAAAATATTTGGCAAAATCTATGTTATTAGACTAATCGGGAAAAAAATTAAAGCTAAAAATAGACCTATTTATTATGCAATTAAATATTTAGTATTTGGTGGATTATTTTATATGTTATTATTTTCTTGGTATGTAATAAAATAAAGAGAAAAAATGAGCATTAGCCCTATCGAAATTGGACTATCATTTGTTGAAGGATTAGCACTAATTGCCTCACCTTGTATCTTGCCAGTTTTACCATTAGTTTTAGCAGGTTCAGTGGAAGGTGGTCGGCGGCGGCCGTTTGGGATAATTTTAGGCTTCGTCTTAGCCTTCACGCTATTCGCACTTCTATCGCGTCAACTAATAATCTACTTACATATTGATCT
The DNA here is from genome assembly GCA_945901965.1 of Legionella genomosp. 1. Lineage (GTDB taxonomy): Bacteria > Pseudomonadota > Gammaproteobacteria > Legionellales > Legionellaceae > CAMDMN01. The sequence goes on from CAMDMN010000002.1 coordinate 20,342, forward strand.
TGATTATATTAAATATATATCTCTTGGGTTGCTTACTTTATTCGGCTTAGTGCTTTTATCAGAAAAATTATCCCTTAAATTTAGCGCACTGACTGAGAAATTTGCAAATATTGGCGGCAATATATCAGCTAAAGCAAAAAAGGGTTTTTGCAGCGGAATTTTTATTGGGATCTTGATAGGATTAGTCTGGACACCATGCGCAGGACCAATACTTGCAGCCGTACTAGTTCAAGTTATCCGTCAACAAAGCAATTTAGGAGCACTATTTCTCTTAAGTGCTTTCGCGCTTGGCGCAGGAATTCCTATGCTTATTATTTCTCTTTTAGGCAGGGAAATTATAACTAAATTTAAATTCATCACCGGCCACACAGAAGCTCTTCGTAAAACCTTAGGACTAATCATAATTCTTGCGGTTATCTTTATCGCATTTGGAGTAGATGTGGAATCATGGAGTGAAAAAAAGGAAACGTCGACTTCAAGCATGCAAAATGAGCTCATCAACGGACTCAATTTTACATACAAGGCACCAGAATTTTCTGACACTGACACATGGCTTAATACTAAGCCACTAACCATGGCAAGCCTTAAAGGTAAGGTTGTGCTAGTAGATTTCTGGACTTACTCTTGTATCAATTGCATCCGTACCCTACCATATATCACTTAATGGTATCGTAAATACCATGATAAAGGACTTGTTATTGTAGGCGTTCATGCGCCTGAATTTGAGTTTGAAAAAAACCAAGATAATGTCAAGAATGCAATTGCTGCACATCACATTACTTACCCCGTAGCACTCGACAATAAACTTGATACTTGGACTAATTTTAACAATCATTATTGGCCAGCTCATTATCTTATTGATCAAGAAGGCCGTGTTGTTTACGCGCATTTTGGCGAGGGTGAATATGGGGTTACTGAAAATAATATCCGCTTTTTACTGGGTTTAAATAAAATTACTATGTCACCAAAAAATAGTGTATCTAATGTTCGTCAAACTCATGAAACCTATTTAGGAAATGCCCGCGCTGCTAATTTCAGCCCCGATGAAAAATCATTAGCACCTGATCATTGGGCATTAATAGGTAAATGGCGCGTAGAAGCTGAGCGAATTATATCGGAAGAACAAGGTGCTAAATTACTATTAAACTTCACTGCGGGTAAGGTATTTCTCGTTATGGGATCAGCTACGGAAAAGCCAATAGAAGTTAGCATTAAACTAAATAATAAAGCCATAGATAAAATTACCATCGACCAACATAAGCTTTATACACTAATCGATCAGCACACAGCAAAACAAGGACTTCTCGAGATAACCGCAAATGCACCTGGCCTTGAGGCTTATGCCTTTACATTTGGAGAATAGGATGCGGATAAATAGATTTATAGCGTTAATAATGATTGGACTAGCTGCAAAATCTGCCATTAGCAATCCCGCACCAAATCTTAAGGAAAAAAACATGAACCTTACGAAAATACAAAAACATGTAACACAAGAAAATGGTACTGAGCCTGCTTTTAATAATGACTACTGGAATAACCACGCCGAAGGTATTTATGTAGATATTCAATCTGGCGAAGTATTATTCTCATCTCTAGATAAATTCGACTCAGGCACCGGCTGGCCAAGTTTTACCAAACCTTTAGATCCTAAAAACGTCGAAGAAAAAACTGACTCATCCTTCGGCATGACAAGAACCGAGGTACGCTCCATGAAAGGCAACGCCCACCTTGGTCACCTTTTCACCGATGGTCCTAAAGATAAAGGCGGCTTACGATATTGCATCAACTCAGCATCCTTGCGATTCATCCCCAAAGATAAAATGGTAGATGAAGGATATGGCGAATACTTTAAGTTATTTGAAAAAAAAATCTAAATTTGGTTGGCAGGTTGTGTCTTAGCCCAAACTACGACTAATTTTGTAACCAAAATGCAATTGCATATAAAGGAATTTCTTGCAGATGATCATGTTTAGCAAATTGACCCTCAGATATCTTTAAGGCGATTTTAGTGTTGTGGTGTGTCTCAAAATACACTTTTAAACTTTTCATTCCACCTTTTATCCTGGCTTTTACCTCAACAGGTACCACTTGCTTATTTTTAACAATTATAAAATCAACCTCTGCATTTCCAGCTTTCGTTTCATTTTGCCAGTAATACAAATGCATAGATTTATTCTCATCTCCATATGCTACGAACTCTTGAGCTACAAGTTGTTCAGCCATAAAACCTAAGTAGTTTATTTCCATAGGTTGAGTAACCCATTCTGCTAAATCTAACCCTAACATTCGTTGGGCAATGCCAATATCAAACATAAAGAGCTTGAATTTCTTTATATCTATTTCAGCGCCAAGAGGATAGTTTTGAGCAGATGTATGAAAACAAGGATAGGTAATTCCTGCTTTAATAAGTAAACTTAAGGCTTGTTTAATGGGATAAGTTTTTGATTCTTGATCTACATGTTGATAGATGAATTTTCTACCCAATTGTTTAGGAGCAGATAGAAATACTTTGTTTACTGCTTCGATCTGATGATATTTGGCATATTTTAGAAAATCATCCTGATAATTTTCAATAATCCTATCCTGTAACCGCTGACAAATACGAATATCTTTAAACTCCATCCAGGCCTTAACAACAGCAGGCATCCCTCCCAACCACATATAATGACGCAATTGTTCTATAAGTAATTGATGCGTTGCACCATCGATTTGTCCTTTTAAAATAAATTCACGAAAATGGTCGCATCCCACTGCTGATAAAAATTCCATAAAAGATAGAGGATAAAGATATAGATATTCTACTCTACCAACAGCCATACCTATTTTTTCTAATGTAAACTCAATTAATGAACCAGCAGCTATTACATGAAACTCTGGATAATCCTCTTTGAAATAACGCAAATATTTTAATGCCATGGGACATTCTTGAATTTCATCAAGGAATAATAAAGTTTTTCCTGGAATAATAGGTTTGCCGGTATATACATTCAATTTTTTTACAAACTCTGCTATATCGATATGCTCAGTAAATAAAGCGCCGGCACGTTTGTCTTTTTCGAAATTAATTTCAATGAAATACTCAAATTCTTCGCCAAAAGCTTGCACCAGCCAAGATTTTCCAACTTGTCTGGCGCCACGCAGTAGTAAAGGGACACGAATTGGATCATGACGCCATTGTCTTAAATAATTAATTTTATCTCGTTTCATATAGTTATATTAGAAAATAACTGGGGATAAATCAATTAAAATTAGAAAAATACGGGGGATAAATGGCATCTTTTTAAAAAAACAATAAATAAATTGGGTTAGTAGGGTGGGAAAAGCGATAGCGTGCCCACCACATACGAACTTGGACACTGTAAAGCCTGGTTGCGAGCAACCAGGCTACGTTTGATGCGTTTGCTAGTTTAGGAATGAGCGCGGATTACTCGCATAATCCCATTTAATCCGCGCTCCACTGCTGACATTTCTGGTCCGAAACTAATTCGGCAGTAATTACGAAAACGCGCAGACACTCGACGTTTTTCTGGATTTACGTCAAAAAATACACCTGGAACAGTGATTACTTTTTCATTTAAGCAGGCTTCAAAAAAATCAAACCCATCTTGTAGTGATGGAGGTAAATTAGACAAATTTGCCCAAACGTAAAAGGTTCCATTTGGTTCTGCTTCAACCAAAATACCCATCGCCTGCAGACGTTCTATTGTATAATTTCGTTTTTTGAGAAAACAAGCTTGTAAAGCATAAGTTTCTTGTTTAACGTGCTCAGGTTCAAGCAAGCTTAAGACTGATTCTTGGATCAAACTACAAGCGCCACCATCTAAAAATGAACCCGCACTGGCTATAGTATTAATCACTTCTGCAGGTCCAATAGTCCAGCTAATTCGCCAACCAGGATATCGCCAATTTTTAGTTAATCCATCAACCAATATAACTGGATCTTTATTAACATCATCAACGAAAGCAGCCGCAGATACCATCTTAGGTGTTTCTGGTGTAAGGCTAGATGTATAAATATAGTGTGAATAAAACTCATCCAAAATTAATGAGCACTGGTGGCTCCGAGCCAATTGCACCCATTGTTCTAATCGCTCACCCTCAATTAATTGCCCAGTAGGATTACATGGATTAGATAACAAAAGTGCCTTTAAGCCGCGGCCAGTAATTTCATTTTCAATTTGTTGTAACGATGCTTGGTAATGATTTATTGGATCAAGAAGAATT
>CAMDMN010000003.1 GCA_945901965.1 Legionella genomosp. 1
ATTGATCATCCTTTATGACTTCTGCGGCAGATATACCATTAATCTTGGCATGATAAAAATCAGGGTATTGTGTTGCAGAATGATTTCCCCAAATAGTCATTTGCGTAACATTGGTAATATCAACCCCTGCCTTCTTCGCAAGTTGAGTACGTGCGCGAAGCTCATCTAAGCTTGTCATCGCAAAAAATCTATCGGCAGGAACATCTTTAGCATTATGTTTTGCAATTAAACAATTAGTATTACATGGATTGCCTACAACAAAAACAGAGACATCATCATTAGCGTAATCGTTAATCGCTTGCCCTTGCTTGGTAAATATTCCACCATTTATTTTAAGTAAATCAGAACGTTCCATACCTTGTTTACGAGGAACTGAACCCACTAATAAAGCCCAATTAACTCCATCCATTGCTACCTTTAAATCAGTAGTACAAACAATACGTTTAAGTAATGGAAATGCACAATCATCAAGCTCCATAGCCACACCTTCAAGTGCTGGCAATGCAGGCTCTAATTCTAATAAATTTAATTCTACATCAACATCTTTGCCAAACATTTGCCCTGAAGCGATGCGAAATAATAAGGCATAACCAATTTGACCGGCAGCGCCTGTAACCGCGACTCTAACTCTTTTATTCATATTTTTCCTCTTTAAATATTATTAAATTACACTAATGCCAATCTTAAAAATACATTTTATGATACTATTGCCGACCCTAACAAACCAGTATGTTATATCATTATGCTACCATTATCTTTGTATATTCATATACCATGGTGTATACGCAAATGTCCTTATTGTGATTTTAATTCACATAAAACTCCTGATATATTACCTGAAGACGCATACATTAACGCATTAATTGCTGATTTAAAAACTGATTTATTAACTTTTCCTAAAAAAAACATAGAATCAATATTTATCGGCGGAGGCACGCCAAGTTTATTTTTAGCAAGTTCATTTGATAAATTACTTAGCGAAATAAATAAACTCTTAAATTTTGCAGATAACATTGAAATTACTCTAGAAGCAAATCCTGGCACAGTTGAACAAAAACGCTTTAGCGATTATCGCTCTTTAGGTATTAATCGCTTATCTTTAGGGATTCAAAGCTTTAATGCTAATAAACTAAAAGCATTAGGACGAATTCATGATGATAATGAAGCTCATAATGCAATTAAAACCGCAAGAAAAGTAGGATTTGACAATATTAATATAGATTTAATGCATAGCCTACCAAATCAAACTATTCATGAAGCTATAGATGATCTACAAATGGGCTTAAACCATGAACCAGAACATTTATCCTGGTATCAATTAACGTTAGAGCCAAATACAGTGTTTTATAAAAAACAACCTACTCTACCATCTGATGATGAAACAGTATCAATAGAAGAAGAAGGTTTTAATCTGTTACAAAATCATAACTTAAATCGCTATGAAATTTCTGCATTTGCAAAAGAAGGTAGGCAATCACGTCACAATCTAAATTATTGGTTATTTGGCGATTACTTCGGTATTGGCGCAGGTGCTCATGGCAAATTAACATCTTCCTCGCTTGAACAAATTTATCGTACTCGTAAACATAAACAACCAAAAGATTATCTCAATCAAGATAAATCATTTATTAGTGGCAATGATAAAATATCTAGCGATGAACTTATATTTGAGTTCATGCTTAATACCACTCGCCTGCAACAAGCAATTAATAATAATTTGTTCTTTGAACGCACAGGTTTAAAATTTGATAATCTATTGCCTAAATTACATATAGCAAAAACAAAGGGGTTAATTACTATTAATGACTCATGTTGGCAAGTTACTAATTTAGGACGACAGTTTACCAATGATTTACAAGAAATATTTTTGCCAGATAATGAGTCACTAAGTACGAAATGATTATATTATTATTTAATAATTAGATAATAATGTCTCATAACTCTTCACAAACTTAATTTGTTCACAGATAATGAAACTTCATTTGAAGAAAATTAATGCCAGGAGGCTATATGTTATCAATACTGATTTTTTTAATTTGCGTCACCGTTGCTTATTTTCTCGGCTCCGTCTGCTCAGCCGTAATAGTTTCAAAAATATTTGAACTCCCTGATCCACGACAAGAAGGTTCAAAAAACCCTGGCGCTACAAATGTTTTACGCTTGTCTGGGAAAAAATATGCATCTATTGTTTTGCTAGGAGATATGCTTAAAGGTTTTTTACCTGTGATTCTTGCAAAAATTCTTGGAGCAGGACCTACTATAATTGGCTTTACATGTCTTGCTGCAGTTATAGGGCACGTATTTCCAGTATTTTTCAACTATAGGGGTGGAAAAGGTGTAGCCACTGCAATGGGCGGATTAATTGGCTTAAATTTCCCATTAGGAATAATTGTAATTGCCATTTGGTTATTAGTAGCTAAATTATCTCATTATGTGTCTTTAGCATCTATTGTATCTATGGTACTAGCACCTATTCTTTCAATAATTGCAATTGGCAATGCACATGCTTTAATGCCACTTATAATGGTGGCTCTATTGATCCTCTATAAACACAGCGAAAATATCAACCGACTAATGGATGGTGTTGAACCAAAAATTAACCTTAAATCAGCTAATATAGCTCAAATAATTATAGAAGAAACAAACGATTCTGAAACACCAAAAGATAAACCAAAACCAAAAGCCGACGCTGTCAAACCAAAAGCTGCAGCTGCCAAAGCAAAAGTGGCGACTGCTAAAGCAAAAGTGGCGACTGCCAAAGCAAAAGTGGCGGCTGCTAAACCAAAAGCTACTGCTACCAAGCCAAAAGCTAAAACAAGTACTAAAAAGAAAGAATAAAAATATAACGTTCATTAAAACAGGATCCGAGCCAAGGCTCGGATCCAAAACATAATTCACAATGGCCAGCGTGCCTTAACATTAATTGCCAATGAGTTATCACAGCTTTTATTTAACAAATGAAGACAGCCTGTATATGCCACCATTACTCCATTATCAGTGCAATATTTAAGATCTGGAAAATATACCTCTAAAGGTAATTCCTCCATTAACTTTAAAAGTGCTCGGCGCAAGGCGCGGTTTGCACTAACACCACCGGCTACAACTAATCGCGGACAATTAAGTTGTACTATAGCTCTCTTAGATTTTTCCACAAGAATATCAACAACAGCCCCCTGAAATCCTTTAGCAATAATTGACTGACTAAGTGAATCTTTTTCAGAATTATTCCATAAATTAAGTGTATGAGTTTTTAATCCACTAAAACTAAAATCTAAACCTGGCCTATCAATCATTGGTCTTGGGAAATATGGTAGTTTTTCTTCTTTGCAATCTTCAGCTCTTTTAGCGAGCTCGGCTCCTCCAGGATATGGCAAACCCATTAATTTAGCAGTTTTATCAAATGCCTCACCTACTGCATCATCAAGAGTCTCGCCTAATAATTCATACTCTCCTAATGCCGTCGCTTTTATTAATTGAGTATGACCACCAGACACTAGCAATGCTACAAAAGGAAAATCAAGCGTTGGATTTTCAAGTTTCGCAACTATTATATGGGCTTCTAGATGATTAACTGCTAATGCGGGAATATTAAGACCAAAAGCCATGCTTTTAGCAAAAGAAGCCCCAGCTAATAAAGCGCCAATCAATCCAGGACCCGCGGTATATGCTATTGCATCTAATTCTGATTTAGATGTATTCGCCTCAGCAAGTGCGCTATTAATTAATGGTACAATATATTTCACATGATCACGTGACGCAAGCTCAGGAACTACCCCACCGAAATTTTTATGTGTTTCTATTTGTGAATAAAGTGAATGTGCCATTAGACCCAATTTATCATCATAAATGGCAATACCTGTTTCATCACATGAACTTTCTATTCCTAAAACCCGCATATTACTCTCAATTTAATTAAATTTGCGTAAAAATTAGCAATTATAGCTTAATAGACTTGACGACTGAAGAGAGTGGCACTAAAATTGCTGCCTTGTGAAGATAAACTATAATAACTTGAGGAATGTTTAATGCCTACAGTTCGCGTAAAAGAAGGCGAAAATCCTGAATACGCATTGCGTCGTTTTAAAAGATCTTGTGAAAAAGCAGGAATTTTAACTGAATTACGACGTCGTGAATTTTATGAAAAACCAACTGCTGAACGTAAGCGTAAGCAAGCTGCTGCAGTAAAACGTCATTTAAAGAAAATTTCTCGCGATACTTCTGAGAAGAGATCAATAAAACACAGACGTAAATAATATGAGCATCAAAGAGCAACTATACATTGATGTCAAAGATGCTATGCGTGCCAAAGATAAAGAAAAACTTGGCACCTTGCGTCTTATCACAGCGGCAATTAAACAAATTGAAGTTGATGAGCGCATTGATGTTGATGAAACGCGTATGCTTGTTGTTCTTGATAAATTAGCTAAACAACGTAATGAATCTATAACTCTATTCAAAGCAGCAGGACGAGATGATCTTGTAGCGCAGGAAGAGTTTGAGTTAGGTATAATTACGCATTATCTGCCTGAGCCACTTAGTGATGATGAAATAACTAAACTTATCGAAGATGCGATTGCTAAGGTTGATGCTCAAAAGATGAACGACATGGGTAAAGTCATGGCTCAGTTAAAACCAATTATGCAAGGACGTGCTGACATGTCTAAAGTAAGCTCATTGATTAAGGCAAAACTTAATTAAGCGATATACGCTATGCTAGGTTTAATCCCAAGACCATTTATTGATGAAGTGCTTAATCGCATAGATCTTGTCGAATTTGTAGATGGTTATGTACCTTTAAAAAAAAGCGGCCATAATTATACAGCTTGCTGCCCTTTTCATAATGAAAAAACCCCCTCGTTTAATGTAGTGGCGAAAAAGCAGTTTTATCATTGCTTTGGTTGTGGTGCTAGTGGCAATGCCATTAGCTTTGCCATGAATTATTTACATTTGAGTTTTTCTGACGCAATTGAGTCTTTAGCATCTCGCATAGGCTTAAAAGTACCTCGTGAAGGAAATGTAAAAGAAACCCAACAATCAATTTCCCTCTACCAATTCTTAAACCAAGTAGCTAATTTTTACCAACAAAAATTAAAAAATGAAGGTGCACAAGCCATAGCTTATTTAAAGCAAAGGGGTCTAAGTGGCGAAATTGCGCATATGTATCAATTAGGATATGCACCTCCTGGATGGCATAATTTAGAGGAAAAATTTAAATCTAAAAAAGATGAACTTATCGCAACTGGCATGATAATTCAAAAAGATGATCTTAAAACATATGATCGCTATCGCGAACGCATAATGTACCCAATTCACGACCGCCAAGGCCGCATTATTGGCTTTGGTGGGAGAGTAATTGATTCTAATCAAAAACCAAAATACTTAAACTCTCCTGAAACTTCAATTTTTCAAAAAAGTCGCGAATTATATGGCTTACATCAAGTTCTTCAACAACAAAAAACTATCAATTATATAATAATTGTTGAAGGCTACATGGATGTAATTGCTTTGGCGCAACATGGAGTTCTTAATGCAGTGGGAACTCTTGGTACTGCAACTAGCACCTATCATATTCAACTATTATCTAAACATACTAAAAAAATTATTTTCTGCTTTGATGGAGATGCGGCGGGAAGACAAGCTGCATGGCGAGCACTAGAAAATAGCATAACTCAACTTAATTCAGGGCTTGATGCAAGATTTATATTTTTACAAGAAGGACAAGATCCAGATAGCTTAATACGCGAGGAAGGAAAAGATGCTTTCTTAAGGCACCTTGAAAATGCCATATCTTTAAACAAATTTTTTATTGATACCATAACTCAAGGAATAGATACTAAAAGCCATGCCGGTAAGAGCCAATTAATCAATGCGGCCAAACCTTATTTAACTAAAATGTTAGATGGGCCTTATAAACAACTATTGATAAATGAACTTGCAAGATTAACAAGAATTGATAATCACCGTATAGATAAATTAATTTATGAAAAACCTGATAATAATATAAAACCAAACCAAAATATTACCCGTTCCCCTATTAAAGTAGCTATCGCTCTTTTATTGCAAAATCCAGAAATATATGACCAATGTAAAGCACAATTATCAACCACCATACTAGATACTCAAAAACAAAGGGTATTAACAACTTTAATCCAACAAATAACAGAAAGTCCTACGTTAAATACTGCTAAATTTGTTGAGTTATGGCGTGATTCACCTATTTTTGATTCTTTAACTAAACTTGCCACCTGGGATCATCAAGTACCTGAAAATGCTTTGGCAAAAGAGTTTGGTGATATTATTCAATTTTTAGCAAAGCAAAATAAAGAAAATGAAATTCAACAACTAATTAAAAAAACACAAACTGAAGGATTAAATGAAGCAGAACGAATTAATTTGCAGGAAATGTTAAAAGAACGACATCAAAGTATTACGCCTACTATAAAAACTAATACAGAATAAGCTGGCAAGTTTTATAAAGGCGGTTTATAATTGCAAGATTTTTCTGACCTTTTATATTGTGATATATTTCACACTATAACATTTGTTGATAAGAACTATGACCATAATTAATGATCAAGACCAACAGCGCTCACAAATTACTGAAGTTATTAGTTTAGGAAAAAACCAAAACTATTTAACCTATGCACAAATTAATGATCGACTACCTAACATAGTGGACACCGAGCACTTTGATGTAATAATCAGCATGCTTGAGGGTATGAATATAAAGGTATTCGAACAACCACCAAGTGATGATGAATTAGCCTTATTAGGCAATACAGAAGAAGCCCCTGAAGATGTAGATGAAGCTGCAGCTGTTCTTTTATCTGTTGATAAAGAAACAGGTAGAACTACTGATCCAGTACGTATGTATATGCGAGAAATGGGTACTGTAGAGCTATTGACCCGCGAAGGGGAAATACGCATTGCCAAGCGTATTGAAGAAGGAATTTACCAAGTATTAAAATCTCTTGCTAACTATCCTGAAACAGTGAAACTCGTACTTGATGATTTTGCTAAAGTATTAGTAGAAGAAATGCGCCTAAACGAGATTATCAGTGGTTTCTCTGACTCAGATGATGAAGCGCCACCAGCAAATATTGGATCAATGCTTGAAGAAGTTCAAGAAGAAGCAATTGTAGCTGAAATCGTTGATGAAGATGAAGATGGTGATGGCCCGATTGCTGAAGTTGATGAAGGTCCGAAACTTGAGCAAGCCAAAGTTTACTTTGATGAGTTACAAATTAATTTTGACAATGCCATGAAATCGTTAAGAGAACATGGACGAACCACGAAAAAAACTGTTGAATTATTAACAATCATGTCTGACTCATTCTTGAAGCTAAAACTAACTTCAAGACAAGTAGACAAATTAACTCGCCACTTTCGCCAACTTAGAAACCATATTCGTGATTTTGAACGAAATATCATGCGTCTTTGTATTGAAAAAGCCAAGATCCCACGGAAACTATTTATTGATACATTCCCTGGCCAAGAAACTGATCTAGAATGGTTAAATACTCTAATATCTAAGCAAGGTAAAAAACTTGATTTAGACCGTATAAATGAACAATCTGATGAAATTATTCAGTTACAAAAACGTTTGGCGACCTTTGAAAAAGAATATGGTTTAAAAATATCTGAAATTAAAGATATTAATCGTCAAATGTCCCTCGGTGAAGCCAAAGCTCGCCGTGCTAAAAAAGAAATGGTTGAAGCAAATTTAAGATTAGTAATTTCCATTGCGAAAAAATATACCAACCGCGGCTTACAATTTCTTGATTTAATTCAGGAAGGAAATATAGGCTTAATGAAAGCTGTTGATAAATTTGAATATCGTCGTGGATATAAATTTTCAACCTATGCGACATGGTGGATAAGACAAGCTATTACACGATCAATCGCGGATCAAGCGCGAACAATTCGTATCCCTGTTCATATGATAGAAACTATTAATAAGCTAAACCGGATCTCGCGCCAAATTCTGCAAGAAACAGGCCGTGAAGCGACGCCTGAAGAATTGGCTGAAAAAATGGAATTAAGCGAAGACAAAATTAGAAAAGTATTAAAAATTGCAAAAGAGCCAATCTCCATGGAAACTCCTGTAGGAGATGATGATGACTCTCATTTAGGTGATTTTATTGAAGATAGTAATATTGAGTCACCTATTGATAGAGCAACATCGGAGGGCTTAAGAGAAGCAACACTTGAAATCCTTGAAACTCTTACTCCACGTGAGGCCAAAGTATTACGTATGCGTTTTGGTATCGAAATGAATACCGACCATACACTTGAAGAAGTTGGAAAACAATTTGACGTAACTCGTGAACGTATTCGCCAAATTGAAGCAAAAGCGTTAAGAAAATTGCGTCATCCATCCCGCTCAGTGAAACTAAGAAGCTTCCTTGACGGTGATGAAACTTAAAAATAAGAGAAAAAACTTAAAAAAACGGTGGTTTTAAACCGCATTAACTATTACAATAGCGAGCGCGGGCCTATAGCTCAGTTGGTCAGAGCAGCGGACTCATAATCCGTTGGTCCTAGGTTCAAGTCCTAGTGGGCCCACCAATTAAATCAAGTAGTTACAATAATGTATGTTGAAATTTTAACCAGCAAGCCCTTATCAAGGGGCACTGGTGGGGCAGTTAGAAATAACAAGTGTCAACACTTAACAACAAACCACCCCCTTTTTTGAAGCTTTCAAAATGTCTGATTTTCCTATTGTAAAAGCCACTCCAGAGGAAGCTATCTATGTAGATAGTCAACTTACCGACTTTGTTTGTGAGCAAGTACCATTCACACAACAACAAAATCAAGTTTTTTTGAATTACGTGATTAAAGAAGATGGAGTTGTCATTGCAGGCATTAATGCAGACCTTTATTACTGGGGAATGTTATATATTTCTGAAGTGTTTGTTAACGCCAAATTTAGAGGTCGGCGTTTAGGCAGTCAGTTGCTTGAGCGCGTCGAGAATGAAGCCCGCAAATTAGGGGGAACACTCAGCCACTGCGATACCTTTGACTTTCTATTCAAAGATTTTTATTTGAAACACGGTTATAATATCTTTGGGATTTTAGAAGATTGTCCGTCTGGTCATCAACGGTACTACTTAAGCAAGAAATTATTTAAATGAAAATCTAACGCAAACATTATTCTACAGAGCCGATGTTGTATGAAGCCGGCCTTACGCTCATTGATTCTTGTTTCCCTGGCATTAAACATCTTGCGGATCAAGGAAAGCATTACAATGCACATTGGGATAAAGCATCAACCCCTTTTGTGTATTATGTTAAAGATGAACTTGTCTGGCATCTTGGTTTGATTCCATTTCAGTTGATGATAAATAACCAACCATATCAAGCTGCCGCACTTCATGGCGTTTGTATCAAAGAGGCGTTTCGGCGTAAAGGGATTTTTACTGCACTTATGCAAGAAGCAATGTTACACGTTAAACAGCATTATGATCTTGCTTTTCTATTCGCTGATGAGGAAAGACTTTACGAGCCTTTTGGATTTAAAAAACGTGATGAATTTGATTTTTTATTAGAAAATGTCAGCGTATCACGCACACCACACCAACTCAGGAAACTAAACTTAGAAGAACCAGCAGATTTGAACCTGATGCACGATTTATTGCTCAAAAGGCTTCCTATCTCTCATCGATTCGGCATTATAAAAGAACAGGTGATTTTCACACTCGATACTTTGTCTAAGGCAATATACTATTCTGATACACACCAGGTATTGATCGCATATGACATTAAAGATGAAACGCTCTATCTGAAAGATATTGTTTTTACGCAACCAGTTGATTTACACCAGATGATTGCATTAATTCCAGAACGCTATTCTAAAATTTTGTTGCAGTTCTGCCCAGATAATTTCAAAGACTTTAACTTTAAATTGATTAAAACGATGCCTGAAGATTTTATCATGGTGTCAGCTAATTTTGATTTAGGCGCATCACCCTTACGTTTTCCCGAAACTGGGCGATGTTAGCAAATCAATGGCGTCCGACAGTGATTCCTAAAATCTATAGAAATTTTAGACCAATACTGCCAAAATATGTCAGTATAAAATAAGAGGTCTATATTTTGTCTAGAACACAGCGTCTTTTTGATCTTATCCAAATACTACGGCGACATCGCTATCCCGTCACAGGGAAACAATTAGCTGACGAGCTTGATGTAAGCCTACGTACACTTTATCGCGACATCGCAACATTACAAGCACAAGGAGCATCAATAGAGGGTGAGCCTGGTCTTGGATATGTGTTACGCCCAGGATTTATGCTACCTCCGCTGATGTTTTCTGAGGAAGAGATCGAAGCACTGGTACTTGGTTCACGCTGGGTAGCGCGCAGAACCGATAAGAAATTAAGGCTTGCTGCAACAAATGTATTGGCTAAAATATCAGCCGTCCTTCCAGAAGATCTGCGGCACCAACTTGAATTTTCAGGTTTACTCATTGGGCCTGTGAAAACTGCAATTGAAAATGATGACGAGAAAGAGGCCTTAATCCGTCATGCCATTCGTCGCGAATATAAACTTCAAATGACTTATATTGATGTCAAAGGTGATGAGTCCCAACGCCTTATCTGGCCGCTAGCACTTGGTTTTTTTGAAGAGGTACATGTTGTTGTTGCTTGGTGTGAGCTGCGCCTTGATTTTCGCCATTTTCGAACGGATAGAATTACTAAATTAACACAACTAGAAACACGCTACCCCCAGCGTCGTCAAACTCTGCTAAAAAAATGGCGTGAAATTAACAATATTCCTGATCAGTAAATAGACACTCACTACTGACAAAAACTGTCAGTTCATGCCAGTAAACTACGTTTGATAATATCACACCACTTAAAGGGGAAAACATGATATTCGAACCAACCGCTGTTGTACTTTACGTTGATAATCTTGCGATAAGTAGCAAATTTTATCAGGATTTACTTGGGATAAAACCAGAAGAAGCCTCACCGACATTCCATTCATTCACATTATCAAATGGAATGGGTTTAGGTTTGAAGGCTAAACATGCTGTTGAACCCCCCGCTGATAAAAACGGTGGTGGCGAATTAGCGTTCACACTCGATAATAACAAAAAAGTTGATACGTTATTTGCAGAATGGCAAGAAAAAGACATCAACATGGCTCTTCCTCCAACCGTCGTGCCTTATGGTTATACTTTTGTAGCACTTGATCCAGATGGCAATCGATTACGAGTTGTCTCACTTGGTAAATCATAATGCCAAATTGGGTAGCTGTTGCGTCTGCTGAGCATGTCCAAAAAGGTCGATTATCAGGCTTCATGCAAGTTTGCCATGGCAAAGGTACGCCATTACGGCGCATGAAGCCCAATGATTTGGTTGTCTACTATTCACCAACCATAACATTTGGAGGAAAAGACAAATTACAATCATTTACCGCGATAGGACAAATTAAGGAAGGCGATCCTTATCAAGCTGATATGGGTAATGGCTTTTGTCCATTCCGGCGAGATGTGCTGTGGATTGAAGCGCATGAAGCCCTTATCAGCCCGCTTCTCAATCAGCTTGATTTCACGAAAAATCAAAAAAATTGGGGATATCAATTTCGTTTTGGACTAATCGCTATCAGTGAAGATGATATGCAACTGATTGCAGAAGCAATGCAGGCCCCGATCAACACTAAATAGGAGAGATTTACATGTCATCTATACCACCAACCCTGAAGTACGTAGAAGGTTTTACGGTGATAGGATTAAGCACAAAAACTCAAAACACCGATGAATTTAATGAAAAAACAGCAAAACTACCCAGCCTTTGGCAACAATTTTATTCCAGTGATTTAGCTGCCAATGCAAACATATTTGAAGTTTATTCAGACTATGAATCTGATGCAAATGGTCTATATACTGTCACTGTTGGTATCACTGATAATGGTAATCGTACTGGCACTGAGTTTGCCTACGTTAAAATTCCAGCAGGCAACTATCTTGTTTTTCAAGGTACAGGCCCAATGCCTGCCACAGTGGTTGAGACCTGGAAGAAAATTTGGAATTACTTTGAAACAGAAAGTAATTATCAGCGCAGTTTTATCAGCGACTTTGAAGCATATAGCGGCTCTGACAAAGTGGCTATTTATATCGGTGTTAAATGAAGTGTATAGGTTTAGTAACAACTTAAAGGCTGAGATCACTATGTGAGCCAAGCCGTACAAGCTGTAAGGTAGCATCATCTGGCTTTCTATAAATTAAAACCAGATCCGGTTTAATATGGCAATCACGATGATCATGCCAATTATTTGAAAGCGCATGGTCGCGATGTTTTTCAGGAAGCGGCTTGTCATTAGCAAGTAATTTTAAAATGTCGGTAAAAATGGTCTCTAATATTTCCCTGTATTTGCCTTTCTTTTCCCGTTTGTAGTCTCGTTTAAATTGCGTCGTAGGTTCAATCTTCCTCATCATTTAAATCATCCATGAGTGATTGAATAGTATTAAAAGAGCGTAGTTTCCCCTTTCTGGCCTCTTTCATTGCATCAATTGTTTTTTGATTAGGTACAAGGGGCTCGAAGGGTAGAGACTTATCCTTTGCTACACGAGTCAATAACATACGGAACGCGTCAGATACTGTTAGACCCATTGAAGCTAATACAACGGACGCCTCTTCTTTAATATGCTCATCAATTCGAGCACGAACAATAGCATTTGCAGTCATTATAAACTCCTTACCTTATGAGCTACATTGTAGCACAAAAATATAGGAGATTCCAATTCACATCTTAATCCAACATAAGCGATCAATTTGTATTAAAACGAATCTAAAACTGGGGAAAATATTTTTCAATTGCCCCTTTAGTGACCTTTTTAAAGCATCACCAACTATTAACATCAATATAATCAAATAGATAACAATTAATTACATCGGATTGCATGTCCCATGTTGTCATTTGTTTAAATTTGGCTTGCTTTTAAAAACAGCCCCTTCTTAATAACATTATTTTAATTGAGTACGTAACGGAATGGGGTCGCGTCTTGCCTTTTGCCCTACAAATATTATCTCATCGAGATCAATTGACTATTTAAAGCAATTTAATTAAATTTCATTCTAAGGAAAAACAAAGTGGGGTCCAAAATGGCTAGATCTTTACGCATTGAATACAATGGTGCACTGTATCATATAACTTCTAGGGGCAATAAAAAGGAAAACATATTTTTATCAGATGCAGACAGAATCTTATTTTTAACAATTTTAGATGAAGTTTGTAACAGACACCGCTGGATTTGCTATTCTTACTGTCTCATGAGTAATCATTACCATTTACTAATAGAGACCCCTGAAGGAAATATATCAAAAGGCATGCAACTTTTAAATGGTATGTATACTCAACAATTCAATCGATTACACTCAAGGGTTGGGCATGTTTTTCAAGGAAGATTTAAGGGTATTTTGGTTGAAAAAGAGCATTATTTGCTTGAATTATCCCGGTATATTGTACTAAATCCTGTTAGGGCCAAAATAGTTGCAACTGCTTATGATTGGATATGGAGCAGTTATCGAGCTACAATATGTGAAGTACAAAGTCCAAGTTGGCTATCATCAAACCATATTCTCACCTTATTTAGTTCGGACGTACTAAGTGCAATTAAAAAATTTCAAGAATTTGTTACTCTTGGGATCTTAGGTAAGTCCCCATGGCACCAATTAAAGAACCAAATCTATATAGGCTCAGATAGTTTTGTACAGAACATGCAAGCTAAAATTGACCAAAAGCAAAATTTAAGTAATTTTCCAAAACTCCAATATTTAATACAACCATATTCACTTCAATTCTTCGAAAAACAATCAATTAATAGAGATGAATGTATCACAATGGCCTATCGTTCTGGAGGATTCAGTATGGCAGAAATTGGCAATTATTTTGGATTACATTATTCACGAGTAAGTCGTATTATTAAAAATCACCGATTAAAATTGATAAATGTATCTTAGATAAATATATGAAAAGGCAAAAGGCAAGACGCGACCCCATAACTCCTTTTAATAACTCACTTTTAATAAAAGAATAGACTTTTAATATTTCCTTAATGTAATAAATACTATAATTGTATTATGTAGATCTTCTATGAGTTGATTATGCCTGATACATTAATTACAAAAAATAAAACATCATTGGATGTTACTGGCGCATTTGATAACTGTTTTTTTCATACTTATGCAACCCATATTTTAGCCAATAAACAGCTGTTTCCTGGTGATCTATTCACTTTTAAGTCAATATTGGGCGATCAAAGTCATGCAAGTGTATTACAAAGAAAATTTGCTGATGATCCTTCTTTATCTTTATTTGAAAAGCAACATAAGTATGCTCATCCTGCTGAAGATGCTCCTAGCTTTATAGTAGAAAAAACTATGATCCTGGGCTTTCTATTAAGAGAATGGTTTGCCACTTATATGATAGACCATCAAGAAATTGCCACCAAAATGCAAAACGACGCTCTTAAAAATTTTGAGGGTTATATTGAATTTAGAGGATATGGCACACCTAAAGATGACTTAGTTAGTGGTGTTCAAGGGGTTTTATACTTAGCCAATGAGGCCTTCTTAGAATATGCTGTTTTACGCAATTCTGGGCACTTTGTACCCCAACCTCAATTTGAAAAATATTTTACTGGAGTTGATTCAGCGACTGCATTGAAAAATTTTTGGTTAGCTGAAGGTTACTCTAATTATTGCAAATATATTGCGCTACCCAATACAAAATTATCGTTTGGCGATGTTGCTCATGTTATTGAGCATTTTAAACAACCAATAACTATTTATGATAAAAGTAGAGTGGATCAAGAAGAGGCAGTAAAAATTCTCAAAGGTTTTAATGAATATATTACCGCTAGAGTATCAGGGATCTCCAAAGAAGACTTACTTGCCGGGGATAAAAAAGCGCTGTACTTAGCTAATGTAGCTTTCTTAGAATATGCTGTTTTTCGCCAATCCACTCATTTTACAGCGCAAGATAAAATAGGCGCGTTTGAAATACATTTTTTAGGGGGCAATCTTCAAAAAGCCCTTGCCAAATTTTGGTTAGCTGAAGGTTATTCAAATTATAATAAATTTATTGAAGCTCCGAGCACTAAAATATCGGATGTTGATGATCAATTATTAGTTATTGATGAAAAAAATCCCGAATTCTTTATTTATAAAAATGAAGGTTCGGAAGAACATCCAGCAATGGAAGTGACTCTGAATGTGCAAGAAGGACATTATAGGCTGATAAGAACCGAAGAGACGGCGAAATTTTTAGAGGACTATGCAACAAGTTATGGACAATATAAAAAGGATAGAGAAGCAATATTAGCTCATGTAGGAGATAAATCATCTTTTGCCAAAACCAGAGCCTCCATATTTGTTAGTTCGACTTTACCTACTGGACAATTACACGCCGATCCATTCATTTTGCTAGTTAATAAAATTGATGAACAACAAACTTTTGTCAAAGAAACAGAGAAGGCAATAGCCTTAGAAGTAGAAAGAAGAGCACTCAAAGAGGTGGTAGTAGTTGATCATGGAGTCCTGCCGTCAAATCCTGATACAGGGCCTTTGGTTACCTTACCTCAAGTCGAAGATAAAGTAGTAATTGAAACATCCCCTATTCACCACGATCCAATAGTAGAGGGGCATGAAGAAGAATTTGATAAGCCCTTACCCTTAGTAGATCTTGTTGGCCATATAGTGCATCAGCAGCCTTTGGCTACCCCAACTAAAGAGACAAAACCTGTAGAAAATAAACCGGTGCTGCCCGATATAAAAAATGCCCGCACCAAGAAAATTTTGTTTAAAAATCAATTAAAAGAATTATGGACTCAAGTTCAAGATCTAAAAACACGACGAGATGAAAAAACGGTAGGTAGTAATGACTATAATAAATTAGATGCGGCCTATGACAAAGCTAATACACTTCATGAAATTTTTAAAAAATCTGGCAAAAAATATTTCAATAAAGAGATAAGTTTTGCTGATTTCAAAAAGGCTTCAGATGATGCAATTATAGTTGCAAAACCAATACTCGAAACACATCGAGGTTGGAAAGAAACTCTAGATAATATTGGACAATTTTTAAATAAATTATTCAGTTCCGTATTCAGCACAAAAGTAACGTTCTTCAAAGTGGATACAACATCAATGATGAAAGTTAATGCAGTTGAAGACAGCGTGAATAAAGCTGAACCAGGAGCTTAATTTCTCTTTTAAAACCCATTTCTTAAGGGAGAGCTACTTGCTCTCCTTTTTATTAAGTAAACTAAATTACCATTTAATAGATCTCTTCATCATAGCTAGCAATCATATGACTACAGATGTTCTTTGTCTCAGTAATAATACACAATAGGTCCCATTAGATTTGCTAAATCGCCACATTCTAGCCATTTCATCTTTCCAAAAGGTAAGTGTTTTGCCAATAGACCAATATAATTGGCCACCGTTTTCAAAAAATGGCCAAAATCTAATCCAGCCACCTTTGAATTGTAATTATCTTGTGCTATAAGTTAAATATAGGAACATTGATGGGGGGTATTTCTCAAACAGTCAGTTCGAGATCTGCTCGTAATTTATCCGCACATATATTGCACCCTGCCATAACGTATATGAGTACTGACCGTACCCTTATATACGCCCCCATTGGCTCAAATTAATCAATAAACGTTGCAGGAGATACCTTAAATCGTTCAGAAAGTTTTCTTATTTGTGTAACATTCAATTGGCGCTTGCCATTTAAAATCTCTGACACAACGCCCTGACTACCAATTTCTTTTTTCAAATCACGTTGATTCAAAGCATGTTGCCCCATAAGAAATTTCAAGGCATCAATTCCAGTGCCCTTCTCTAATGACTCAACGTGTTCTTTATCATAGATGGCAATCATATGACTGATGACATCAATAAGTCCCATCAACTCGTGCGATTCATCTTCACCAACCATATCAAGGAGCTGATCAAGAAAACTGGATAATTTTTCGTAATCATCTGTATTTTGAGGCTCATGAATAACAGGAGAAATATGTTTCCAATGCTGGATCGTATTCTCTAGAAAATTATTACGTGCTAAAGTGGTCATTTTCATTCCCTCCATTTACCTTTGTCATACTCTTTATGCGTAAGAATATGACGTATATATAGTTTTTGTCGATTGAAGTGAATGCTTGCTATCAACCTAAGCTTATTGCCTCCAATATCGAAAACATATAAATGCTCAACTTTATCGATACAGTTAAAAGAAGCTTTCAAAGCAGCAAAACTTTTAAATTCATTATTTTCAATAACCTTAAGCCAACCAGTTAAAGATGCTTCACATTCAGGATGTAATGTCTTTGCTTCTATAATCCTTTTTCTTGTTATTATATGCATTTCAATTTATCACGTTAGTTAAATACATTATATCTCAATTTGAGATATAATGCAATGGCAGTAAAGATATGTGGTTTGATTCAAACCCTTTGACTATCCTACAAACAATCGTACAATCTGAATACAAGTATAGGAATATTTACCTTCATATTTATCATAAATAGTCTTTAACTTTCCGTCTGCTGATTTTTCTAATTCAGCTAAAATAATATCAAAGTCTTCTTCTGAGATCTGGTCTTTTAACGGCTCTATATGGTCGCTATCAATTAATTTTAGTCCCTTACATTTTTCTATATGACTCACGATCGTGCCCACCGAGAGCCCTCTTTTTTCCGCAATTAACTCAATGGAGCTATGATCCTTGAGTAACTCCAACGTAATCATATGGGTAGGTGCTTCCATTTGTCTTCTTGAATTTACGGTAATTTTCCTTGTGCTTTTAACCTTATTCCCTTCAAAACGGTCGATTAAAATTTTTTGTTGAATCTCTATTCTTTCTTCTAAAGATATGGAATGTAAATACCCATCGACAGCTGCTGAATTATCCTTAAAATCTGAATCAGATTGAAGAATTTTAGGACTCACTTTCAATGCCATTTCATTAAGATTCATTAATTTTAAACCAGTTAAGCTACGCACCCGTGATAAAGCGACATACCCCATGCCAGGCTCGAATGCATCGCCTAAGTCAATTTCTGCAGCATCAAGCGTCATACCTTGACTTTTATGAATAGTGATGGCCCAAGCAAGACGAAGTGGTATTTGGGTAATTACTGCCCGAACTACATCATGCTCTTCATATTTCCACTCTTCTGGATTCGCTATAATTATTTTATTACCATAGGTTTTAACAAGAGGCCACTGCTCATCAGTTTTTTCAAATCCTACAACCACACCCCGAGTACCATTCACATACCTAGATGAGTTATCGTTCTTAATGAACATCACTTCAGCGCCAATCTTAAGCTTTAATTTCTCTAGAGCAAGACAGCTTTTTTTAAGGCTATCAACGAGAGCACTAAACCCCTTAGATTCCATAGTAAATGTTTTTATTTTATCTGGTAGATTAGCTAATTCATGTTCATTTATAGCGTCAACATTGATATTACGTGAATACAATTTTGTTGCCTTAGTAGCTCCTTGCGGTTCTTTTTTATAGCGTGTACGCAAAGGTACCTTTGTATGCTCACCGGCTGTACCAGAGCGAATATCATTTAATATATCTAATAAAGGATCATTACGCTGTCGATACTGCTCATGCAGATAACAAATATGAAAATCTCCTGTTTTCCAAGCAGATGCGTCAAAAGCAAAATAGATTTCATGAGCCATAACACCAGAAGATACAGGTGGCAGCTGAAAAAAATCTCCACATAAAACAACTTGAAGACCACCGAAGGCTTGATCACATGCCAACATTTTGCGGGCAATTAAATCAATCATATCAAGCTGGTATTTATGCAACATGGATATTTCATCAATGATAAGGACTTTAGTTTTTTTGTAATTTCGCTTGACGCGTTTGTTGGCTAGTAATTTTTCAAAATCTTGAGCAGACAAGCTTTCCTTTATCCCTATACCAGACCAAGAATGAATAGTTGTACCCTGAATATGCGTTGCAGCAATACCGGTGGATGCGGTAATCGCGACTCTTACCTGATTGCTTTTGAGGTAGTTAATATATTGATTGAGCAAATAGGTTTTACCTGTGCCGGCCGCACCTGTAAGAAAAACATTTTTTCCCATTTTTAATAGATCAAGGGCTTCATTTTGAAGCATAGTGGCACTCTTATGTTAGGTTAAACCAAACGAATTGCGGTTCCCGTTGCAGTATTTTTCTATAACGCCTGATTTGGACTCGTCTTATATTCCATTAGAGTAAATTATAAATTATGGCTCTTGTCGATGACAAGGAAATAAATGACAATAAAGGGAAATATGTTGAATTAAATAATATCAATAAAAGGGATTTATATTAATATGAGCAAACAACTACATTTATCAGCAATCACTAATACTATAGCAATTTTAGGTTTTCTATTAATTACAACTACCGAAGTAAAAGCTGAATTGATGACTGAGCTCTATGGTGGAGATGGATTTACTCAAAAACATAATGCCAGCGTTAATCTACCGGATGCAGGAATCACAGGAACACATAAATCACTCAAATTTGATTCCGCGGCAACCATAGGTGGTCGAGCAATTTATTGGATTAATAAGTTGCCATACTTAGGTGTAGGATTAGATGCATCTCATTTTTTTGGGCCAGATCAGAAAAAACAGATATCAGTGACCCAATTATGCATAGAAGGCTTCGGATGCTCCACTTCACCTGAGACCATCAAAAAATTTAATAATAACGTTACGGTAATTGGGTTGGATATCATGCTAAGATACCCACTGTTTGTATCGGATCAATTCACCAAAGGCAGACTTCAGCCTTATTTAAGCGCAGGACCTGCGGCATTCTTCACCACACTTAAGGATACAGATAACTTCATTCCTGCTGGACAAACTAGCACCTATACATCACTTGGTATTAAGGCAGGAGCTGGTTTTATGTTGTTTTTTACAAAAAGTATCGGCGCATTCATAGAATACCGTGGTACCAATTTTAAAGTAGAAGACCAATACAATAATGCAAAGATTGTTAACGATATTACGCTTGGAAGAACAATTGGAAATGCAACATTTAATATGCGAGCTATCGTTGGAGGAGTTTCTTTAAGCTTCTAAAAGTTCCTCCCCCCATTGACTGTTTATAGATAGATCGATCCTGGTTATCGCACGCGCTAACCAGGCTACTCTTGCTAACCAAGCTACTCTTGCTAGGTTATAATCCATATTGGACTAAATTTAAGATGACAATTAGTAAAGAGAAATGGGATAAATTAGCGCAACGAATGGTTAATCTTAATATTAATGAAACCAATCTTGTCGAAAAATTTATCATAGGTAGTGGTAAGGGAGGACAGAAGCTGCACAAAACTGCTTCAACAGTCTATTTGAAACATTTGCCATCGGGCCTTGAGATAAAATGTCAGTATTCCAGAAGCCGTGAGGATAACCGGTATTTTGCAAGGGAGCGGATTTGTGAAAAATTACACTCAATATTATCTAATGAAAAAACAAAAGAACAACAACGAATTGAAAAAATAAAGCGCCAAAAGAAGCGCCGTTCAAGAAGAGTTAAACAAAAAATCTTAGATGAAAAATCCAAACAAGGAAAGCTAAAGGTCTTGAGAAAAAAACCTGAATATTAGTAAATGAATTAGGACTTACGAAAAACTAAGCCAGAAGAATCCAATTCTTAAGTCAAGAATTTGATGCTGAACAAAAAGCTGAGACTACTAATACTCCAGGGATAAAACTATAATTTAGCTACAAGCCTTGATTACTATTCGCGCAATCAAGGCTGCCATAGGATCATTGTTACATTAGTGTAAGATTACTAGGCATTTCTGCTGCTTCAGCGGTTTCAGTCATTGTCCCCTCAACTCCTTTATGAAAATCTATCGCAGCTTTTTTTTCTGCAATGATTTCAATAAGATTGCTCACCTCGATTATAACTTCATTTAGACAGGAATCTTCTGAACTAAATCTGACTTTATCCAATGCAGTCTTAATAGTTATATGTTGATCTTCAACAAATTTGTCTGCTTTAAGATCAGCCAACATGGCTCTAGTTTTAATTGTGAGCTCTTGTATTTTAGCTCTTAAATTTAATCCGCTAAGTTTCTTCTCTAAACTGCTATTATGTTGTTCTAAAATGTCAATATCTGAGATCTCATCAATGATCTTTTTTTGTCTTTCTACCCATGAATCGACATCATCTGAAGGTTTATTTTTCTTATAAATAATTCTAAGCGCATCTAACATGGCATGTGCTTTAGTTCTATTATTGTCTATAACTAACCAAGATAATTTTTCTTTTAAAGCTATATAGGTATGCTCTAAAGAGTCTTTATCAGTAATTAAATCAACAACTAATTTTTGCTCTGCTACATAAGCTTCCATGCCTTTGAATTTTGCAATATCTGCAAGCATTTGCTTTGATGATCTTTTGAATTTGTATAAAAAAACTATTCTTGAAAGCTCTGTATCTAGCTCTTCCTTAATTTTCGCTATTGCGACACAACTATTCGCATCGTTAATTTTTTGTATGTATTCGACCACATATTTACCCATGCCCTCAATGGGATAAATTTCAATTTTTGCCAAAATAGTATTTAGGGCTAATCTATTAAGTGATATTTCCAATGCATTATTAATTTCTTGTAAAATGGTTTTATCTGTTTCCAATGCAATAACTTCGAGATAATTTATTACAAAAATTTCATGTTCTTTGCCAGTTTGTGCTTTAATTTTTCCAAGAATTTCAAGACATTTGGCTTTTAGATAGTGGGGTTCAACTAGATCCTTATGTACCACCTCCACAATTACCTTAATCTTAAGCAAACGTTCTTTGTCGGCTGCGTTGCTGATAAGCAATTCTTGCTCTGCTATAAATTCATCCATGGTTCGATCAGTCTTAAATACTTTAATTTCAGCCAAAATAGCATGAAGTTGATATTTAAGGGTATTTACTGGATTCTCTGGAGATCGCCTGGTGAAATGTTGAATACGAGAGCCAATTGCAGCCTTTTGAGCATTTGAGCCTTTACCAAAATAATTATCAAGATTTTGATGATTTGGACTAGGCAACCCATCTTCCGCCATTATCGGCCCTCTGCCAATATGTCCATGAACGTCTTTAATTTCAAATGATCCATCTTTTGACTTCATTCGTAATTCTTTACCCAATCCTCGATTCCAAATTAGGCGTATAAATGGGTATTCAGGAGGAATAGGGGCCTTTCCATTTATCAATGAATATACGGAGTCTGCTTCTTGTTTTAATAATTGTGCCAATTCTCCATTAACCAATAGTTCATTTGTTTTTTTATTGATATTATCAATCGTTCGCATTATCGATGCTGGATTTTTCTCATCATAGTCGACATTTAATTTCCGGGCGAGAGCTTCTACTGTTTCAAGCCCCACCGGCGCGTGCGAATAGATAGTGAGCTCTTCTTCTAGGGAAATGGAATAATTTAAGGCTTTAACCATTAGTATATAATGATTGGTGACAACATCAAGAATTTCATCGCTGCTAATTATTCCATTTGCATATAATATTTTCATGTTTTCATAAGAACTGGTTACCGCGGGGTCGATTGAACCCCCTATACGGCTTATTCTCCTGATAAAATCAACACTATGATTTGAAATTAGGATATCAATATCAAGCTGCGCTTCATGTAATTTTTTAAGCAGGAGCAACATAAACCAATCATTGTTTCCCCGATCAGACAATTCATCACCAATTATTGTTATGGATTTATCTTTATTTACCTTGGCAGAATCTAGGATATCTTTAAACATATTAATATCTGTTCTATCAAGCTCGTCAGGACTTGTTTCGTAAATATAATTCAAACTATAATATTCTTTTTCCTCTATAACTAAAAAACCCTCTTCTATCAATGTATAAATAAGCTTCATGACGTTGCCATGCACATCACCTAAGCTAATATGCTTATGCTCTTTATCCACATCTAGTGGCTTTGGGCATATGGATAAATCTGCATCCCGCTCAGCTATTTGTATGCTTAAATTTCTTTCAGGCCTTGAAGGGATTTTAACCAAAGCACTAGCAGCAAAAGTTCCGGCGCAATCCTCAATATCAGCTGTTATGGATACAGTAGTAGTAGCTTTGATTTCTGAGCTAGTAGGAAAAACTTTAGGCTGTTCTTTATATTTGATTTCATAACCATCGGTGCTTTGGGGAATATGCTTCAGCATGCGTTTACCTCATTGAATTACATTTAAATTATAGAGTTTTTTGATTCGGCGGGAATGAATATAAAAAAGACATGGTGATTATATATAATGATTATTAAGGTAAAATTAAGAGATTAGGTATCTTTCAATATTAAAAATTATAAACACATGAAAATTTCATATAACTGTACTCGGACGGACATTGGAGTATGGGACGCTTGATTGCTTCGCTTGCGCTCGCAAAGACGTATGTTATCTCTAGAGGCACATCATCCCTAGAGGCACGTCATCCCTAGAGGCACGTCATCCCTAGAGTCACGTCATCCCCAGAGGCACGTCATCCCTAGAGGCACGTCATCCCGAGTACAACGAGGGATCTCCGAAATT
>CAMDMN010000004.1 GCA_945901965.1 Legionella genomosp. 1
TTAAAAACCAGTGATGAATATTTAGCGGATAAAATAGCAACATTTTCTGCCTTTAAAATAACCGTACAAAGCAAACAAACACTAATTGCAAAACTACTAAAACCCGCGGCAAAATTGTTGCACCCATGGGCATAAATACTTCTCATAGCCTGGATGCAGCGCAGCGTAATCCGGGTTTACGGACTTTGCTCAAACATCAATCATCCCGGATTACGCTGCGCTGCATCCAGGCTACAGGTCCAACATATACCTTAACACCCTGGCAGAAATGGCTATTTGCCAATTTTTATCCAGTACAAATCTAAAAAAGCAAAACTATAGCAAAAATAGTAAATTATGATCTATACTTAAAAAAATTATTAAATCAACGACGGAGCGTATTATGAGCGACTTAAAATCAATGATGCCTGATTTTAAAGAATTAGGTGAAATGACTGGTAAGTTATTTAAAGATATAAAAAATAGCGTATGTGAAATTGTGGAAGGTTATAAACAAAAGCATCCAGATGCTGTGAAAAAAGAAAAAGCACCAGCTTCTCCAAAAGCTAAATCAGAAGAAAAACCTGCTGAAAAAGAATAATAAATCAGCGATAGCAAGTGATTGTACTAAATCCACTGCAACTTTGACCAAAGCATAATTTTTGATTACCTAAGGCTTTAGTTGCAGGGACTTTAAAGTCCTGCTCATAATGTTTGGCTTTTATATACCCCATCCTTTTACAAAATGAAGTGGCGGATTTTTTTCCACATCCACGTCCTTCTTCATAACACCAATCAATACGATATTGATCAAAACGAGGAACAGCAAAACGATGTTCACGATAATAATAATTTTTAACAGGTTTTTTCTTAAATTTTCCTGAGCAATTAATTAACTTAAACCCATCACAGGTAAAGCCTTGGCATTGAGCTCTACTTAAAACATAATTTGTTAAACCTACATTATGTTCAATAAGTGCTTTAGTGGCCAATTTATATCCAAGCAACTTACAAAATTCATTAGCTACTGGCGTACCACAAGTCTTTCCATCAATGGCGCAATAATTTAATCGCTGACCATGATATGTAGGGCTCCAAAAATTTCGATGAAAAGTTTGATTTAGATCAGATGAGTAAGATAGATTAATCATTGCGAAAAGGGAAAAAACAACAATAATTTTCAAGTAGTTAAACGACATTTTTAAAACCCTTTGGCAATTATAAATAAAGTTAGCCTACACATAGTAAGGTCTATCGTCAATATAAGAAAATTGGTGGGATTGGTGGGTAAAGGAGCACAGCGACGTGACCACCTTTATACTAATAACATACCTCAACCCGAGCCTCATCTAGTAACTCAACAAGAGTATTCAACAAATCATCACTAGGATTTACACACCAATTAGCAGCCAAATTAATCGCAGCTTTTGCATCTTTATTCGCATAGCGGATCTGAACCACACAATCCCCTCCATGCTCTTTAAATAAAGATTGTAATCTTGGTATTAGCGTATTATCACCTTCTGTTATAGTAATTGCTAAAAACTTAGCAAATCTTGTACGTGCTTCATCCAAACTAGATATTGCCATTGCAGTTATTTTAACGCCACCAGTATAATTATCCTGACCTAACTCACCTTCAACCACTATAATTTTACCAGTAACTACAAGGTTAGCTTTCTCTTCAAATATTTCACTAAAAGCTACAATATCAATCATCCCCGAAGAATCTTCAAGATTAATAATTGCTAATTTTTTACCTCGCTTGGTCAAAATGCGACGAACAGAATTTACTAAACCACAAACAAAAGTTTTTTTAGTATTTCTATAATTTAATTTTGCAACTGGATTTATAAATCCTTTAAATTCTTGTAAATATGGCTCTGCTGGATGCCCAGTTAAATAAAAACCTAAAGTATCTTTCTCATTATCTAAACGCTCTATAAATTGCCATGGTTTAGATGAGACATAATCTTCAATCAATATATCATCCATTAAAGAAAATATATCTTGCTGACCAGATTTTTGACTTATGTGAAATTTAGTACCTGCAGAAAGCGCTTTTTCAATAGATGTAAATAATACCGCACGCTCAACACCAAAATCATCCATAGCACCAGATTTTATTAGCGCCTCAAGAGCTCTGCGATTTACCTTCCTTAAATCAAGACGCTGACAGAAACTAAATAAGCCTTCAAATGGCCCATTTTTTTCTCTATCTTCAACAACACATTGAATTGCAAGTTCACCAAGGCCCTTTATTGCACCCAAACCATAAATTATCGTTGCAGAATCAAGAACGGTAAATTTAAAATATGAACTATTAATTGATGGTGGCAAAACCTTAAGATTCATGCTTTTACATTCACGAATAAAGTTAACGACTTTTTCTGTATTATCAAGATCAGATGAAATAACTGCCGCCATAAATTCAGCACTAAAATGCGTCTTTAACCAAGCAGTTTGATAAGAAACTAAAGCATAAGCTGCAGAATGCGATTTATTAAAACCGTAGCCTGCAAATTTTTCAATTAGATCAAATATATTTGTAGAAACAGTCTCATCTATACCCCGCGATGATGCACCATCGGTAAAAATTGCTCGTTGACTCGCCATTTCTTCAGGTTTTTTCTTTCCCATAGCACGGCGTAATAGATCAGCGGCGCCTAACGTATAATTTGCAAGAACCTGAGCAATTTGCATTACTTGCTCTTGATATAAAATAATTCCATAAGTAGGCTTTAATATTTGCTCTAAAGATGGATGCATATATTGAACTACCGCTCTGCCATGCTTTCTATCAATAAAATCATCAACCATCCCTGACTGTAATGGACCTGGGCGAAATAATGCCACCAATGCAATAATATCTTCAAAACAATCTGGCTTTAAGCGGCCAATAAGCTCTTTCATCCCACGTGATTCAAGTTGGAAAACTGCCGTTGTTTGACAAGATTTTAATAATTCATAGGTTTTCTCATCATTTAATGGAATTTCACTAATATTAATTAATGGCAAACTTTCTTTTTTTAATCGATTATTAATTGTAGTCAAAGCCCAATCAATAATGGTAAGCGTTCTTAAGCCTAAAAAGTCAAATTTTACTAAACCTACAGCCTCTACATCATCCTTATCAAATTGACTTACTATTTGGGTTGAACCCTCTTCGCAATAAATTGCCGTAAAATCAGTAAGTTTAGAAGGTGCTATTACAACACCACCGGCATGTTTTCCGGCATTGCGCGTGATTCCTTCAAGTTTTAACGCTAAATCAAATAATTCCTTAACCTCTTCTTCTTCATGATAGCGTTTCTTTAACTCTTCTTCCAAAACCATGGCCTTTTCTAAAGTTATTCCCAACTCAAAAGGAATTAACTTTGCCAATTTATCAACAAAACCGTAAGGATGCCCTAAAACTCTCCCAACATCCCTAATCACAGCCTTTGCAGCCATAGTTCCGAAGGTAATAATCTGAGATACCGCTTGTCGACCATATTTTTCTGCAACATAATCAATAACTCGATCACGACCTTCCATACAAAAATCAATATCAAAATCAGGCATTGAAACCCGTTCTGGATTTAAAAAACGCTCAAACAGTAAATCATATTGCAAAGGATCAAGATCGGTAATACGCAATACATAAGCCACTAATGATCCAGCACCAGATCCACGTCCAGGACCTACTGGCACTCCATTTTGTATAGCCCACTTAATAAAATCAGCAACAATTAAAAAATACCCCGAAAAACCCATAGAATTGATAACATCAATTTCTAATTTTAAGCGCTTATCATATTCATCTCTTGGAAAATATAAAATATCCGTATGACCTAATTTTCGTCTTTCTTCTATTTTAGCTAAGCGTTCATTTAAGCCAGATTCTGCAAGATGCGTAAGATATGATGCAACTGTTGAGCCATCAGGTATTGGAAAATTAGGTAAATAATTATGACCTAGATTAAGATTTAACGAACATCGCTTAGCAATTTCTACCGTATTTGCTAATGCTTGCGGCAAATCTGGAAATAACTCTGCCATTTCTTCTTTAGTACGCAAATATTGTTCTTGGCTATATATAGAATTACGCCTTGGATCATTTAAAGTATAGCCTTCATGAATGCAAACACGTGCCTCATGCGCATAAAAATCATCCTCAGTTAAAAAATGCACATCATTAGTAGCAACTAAGGGTAAATTAAGTTCATCTGCTATTTTAACCACTAATTTATTGTATAACGCCTCATCTCTTCTTCCAGTTCGCTGAATTTCAAGATAAAAGCGACCTTTGAAAATATTCATTAACTTTTTAGCAAGTAAATTTGCCCTATTTTCATCTTCAGCAAGAAGTGCTTTACCTATAGAACCCATACGGCCACCAGATAAGGCGAGTAAACCCTCACTATGCTCCTTCAACCAGCCATATTGCACACGAGGCTCACCATGATACTGCCCCTCTTGATATGCTTTTGAAACTAAACAAGTTAAATTTTTATAACCAATTTCATTTTGACAAAGTAATAATATTGATGATGTAATTGCAGGTTGTTCTAGTGTATGGCAAGGCAATTCACAGCCTATTATTGGCTTTATACCTGAAGAAAGAGCTTCATTATAAAACTTAACTGTAGCAAATAAATTACAAAAATCAGTTATAGCAACAGCATTCATCCCCATTTTACTCAATGATTTAAATAATGGATTAATTTTAATAAGTCCATCAACAATTGAATATTCAGTATGAAGTCGTAAATGTACAAAATTTTGCTGCATATCTTTGCCTTAAAACATAATTACTTAATTTGATGAGGATCAAATGCGTCGCGTACAGCATCCGCAAATAAATTAGACGCTAGTACTAAAATAAACATAAACACAAATGCGGCTAACATTGGCCACCAAATAATCGGATCTCTTGCTAACTCTAAACGCGCTGCATTAATCATATTTCCCCAACTTATAGTCATGGGTGAGACCCCTACCCCAACATAGGAAAGGACGGCCTCAGCTAATACTAAAAAACTAAAGTCTAAAACCAGCGTGATAATTACAATATGCATAACATTTGGCAATAAATGCTTAGTAATTATTTTATAAGAACTACTTCCTAGTGCTTTTGCCGCTAATACATAATCAATTTCTTTTAATTTTAATGCTTCTGCTCGAAGCAAGCGACATAAACTTGTCCAACTAGTAATCCCTAGAATTAAACATAAAGCAAATAGTCGCGCATCTGCATTTTCTTCTAAAGTTTTAAATTGTTGCGGGTGATTAGCAATATAAGTTTGCATCGCTAATACAGAGGCCGTAATAAGTAAAACTCCTGGAATAGAACTTAAAGTGGTATAAATATATTGAATAATATCATCAACTATCCCACCAAAATAACCCGCGGCAATCCCTAATAATAACGCTAATGGCATCATAAATAAGGTTGTTAATATCCCAATTATTAAACCAGTTCTAATAGATTTTACCGCATAATAAAAAATATCTTGTCCTATCTTTCCTGTGCCTAAAATATGAAAATATCGCGATAGCCAATAGCTAAATAAAATTGTAAATATACAAATAGCTATGGTAATAAATGCACTAACTCCAGTTAAACCTATAAATGCTTTAATTTTTCCAAAAAATATTAATTTAAATATAATCAAACCAAACAATAAAGAAATAACAATTAATCCGGTCATTATAGATGTTTTTTTAATAACTGCTTTAATTATTTGTTGCTTTTCATTTTCATCCTTAATAAATGAAGGTATATACTTTAACCGCGGATATACTTGCATTGAATTACCATCTTTAAATAAAGTTTCAGATGAATATAAGTTTAAAGCTAAAGGTACTGAATAAGTTTTTTCGTATACGTCACCTAATGGCGATAAAATTTGATCTAAGATAGACAAAGACTTAGCTTCAGTTCGTACATGAATTGAATCAATTACACCGACAATAAGAAAAAAAAGTAAAATAATTGCAGAACAAAGCGGCACTGGCTTCTTAAAAATAGCCTGTAGTGCTCGTCTTATATGCTCCTTTCTTAACCCGCGTAATAATAAAACCATCGATAAAAGTAAAACTATAAGAAAACATTTATCCGTCAACAATAAATTAATTTTCATCTTAATCTCACCCGCGGGTCAAAGATCGTATATGAAACATCAGTCATAATAAGTCCTACCATGTATAAAATAGAGCCTAGAAAAACCATAGATCGCACAATTGCAAAATCTTGTTGTTGAATAGCATCAATAATATAACTACCAAGACCTGGGATACCAAAAAATGACTCTAATACTAGACTACCCATAAAAAGTGAAGGGATTATTACAACTACAGATGTTAATATAGGTAACATGGCGTTTTTCAAGACATGACGAAATAAAACATATATTTCAGATAAACCTTTCGCACGAGCAGTTATAACATAATCCTTATTCATCTCCTCAAGAAATAAAGTTCTATACCAACGACTGCCAGATCCTAATCCTGCTATTACGGCAACAATAATTGGTAAAGCTACAAATTTAAAACTATTTAATCCTCCTTCATATCCTGAAATCGGAAAAAACTGTAATACTTTACCTAATAAATATTGACCACCAATTATATAAAACATACTAGAGATCGACATTAAAATTATACAAAAAATCACCCCACTAAAATCAAGATAAGTAGCGCGAAAAAAAGAAAACATCATTGCGAGAAAAATATTTGCAATCATGCCCAAAATTAAGACAGGTATTGCTATGATAAGGCTTGGCCACATTCTTTGCGAAATATCATAACTAATATCACGCCCCGCATCAGATCTTCCAAAATCTAAGGCAAATAAACGTAATGATTTTTGAAAAAATAATGTCCTTGTTATTTTTGCTATACCTTTTTGCTTATCATTAACAAATAATGGCAGATCATAACCACGTTGCACCTTCCATTGATTTATTTCAACTTCAGTAACATATTTTTGCCCCAATTGCATTCGTGCCATATCATCAGGAGAATTAACCATAAAAAACAAGGAAAAAGTTAAAAGATTTATGCCAATTAATATTGGGATAGCATAGATAAGACGGCGAAATAAATACATTATCATAATTTTGTCCGCCTCACTGGTGTTCGCGCCTTTTTACGATAAGCAAAAATAAATGGCAAAAAAAGCAACGTGATAAAAATGATAAAGAAAACTATCGGCCATAATACCGGACTATTCCAGTCAGTTCTTAACTTATTTCGCAATTTAACATCAATCGCCATGTATTTTAATGTATTACGTGACATAGAATTTGGTTTATTAGGATCAACCCATTGCTGAGATAAGATCAAACTCTCACTCGATATCCCCCACGCCCATGGCGCATCATGCCTTAATATCTCAACCATTTTATCAATTAATTCAGCGCGCTTAAGATCATTAGATCTATTTTTCATTACATCAAAAAGTTTATCATACTCAGCATTAGAATAATTTACTGTATTTTCACCACCAAATTTTGCCTTGCTATTAGGACCATAAAACAAAAATAGAAAATTTTCAGGATCAGGATAGTCAGCAAGCCAAGCCCATGTAAAAATTTGAGCGTTTCCACTACGAATTTTCTCCTGAAAACGATTATATTGTGTTGCGCGAACATCTAAAGATATGCCTAGAAGTGCAAATTGTTTTTGCATCCAATTTAATTGCGCCTTATCATCAGGACCTCCAGTAACATGAACATCATAATGCAAAATTAACGCCTCTCCCGTATCTTTATCATATCCATTAGGATAGCCCGCCTCAGTCATCAATACTTTAGCTTCCTCTATTGTTCTCCTTTTAGGCAAGCCCTTTTCTAAGGTATATACATATGGATTTATCCCAGCCTCTCCACTTCGATAACCAAATACACCAGGAGGAATTGGTCCTTGAGCTGATTTTCCTCGACCATTTAAAAATATAGAAATATTTTCCTCATAATTAATAACAATAGAAATAGCCCGCCTTAACTTTCTTGCCCGTTCGCTATCACCACCAACGACAGCATCTGACATATTAAACCCAAGATAATATATTGAGGGCTCTGCTTGTTGTATAAGTCTAATCCCCTTTTCTTTCATATCTTCTGTTAAATTAGCAAATCCTGATGTTGAAATTTGGATCGCTTTATCAAAGCTATCTGATGTTATCCCTGAAACATCATAATAGCCTTGCAAAAATTTATTCCATCTTGGGATAGACTCCTTTTCTAAGGTATAAATCGCCTTATCAATTAATGGCAAACGCTTACCGGCATTTTTTAAATATCCATTTTTAAAATCTAATGGGGATCCTGTAGTTGGAAAATAATCTTGACGAAAGTTTGGATTTTTAGCTAAAACCATACGGCTATTTGGATTATTTTCAGCCAAAAGAAATGGGCCTGTACCTACCGGATACCAACCAAAATCTAAATTCTTTTTCTGCATATAGGGTTCTTTATAGAAACGGTCAACTTCCCATGGAATGGGCGTAAAAAAAGACATCGCCATCCAATATGTAAACTGTGGATACATTCCTTTTATCGTAATTTGGAATGTATAATCATCAATTTTTTTAAGCCCTGCCATTGGATATTTACGTAAATCAACAAAAGTATCCGATTTAGATAAAGACGCACCAAATTCCTTAAAGCCTAAAATATAATCACTCATTAACCCGTAAATAGGTGAGTTAACAAAAGGATTAGCTATGCGCTTTATCTCATAAATATAATCATCAACAATTAATTCACGAGTAGAGGTATATTTAAAATCGCTAAGAGTATTAATTTTAGATTTAATAAGAAAATCTTGAGGAATTTTATAATAACGATAATTACCTTTCTCATCTCGCGCAAATGCCGGATGCGGTTGGTATAAAACCCCTTGCTTAATACGGATAGTATATACACTCGTAGCTATGTTTATACTTTCTAAATCTTTAACTTCATTTTGATCTTTATCATAATAATGAATTTCTGGCATTTCAGTTGCAATTAACGGCACTAATTTATATGGGCGTTTAAGATAATCATAATCTAATAATGTTTCATAAATTTGCTCAATAAATTGTAACTCATTAGATGAATAAGCCTTAGCTGGATCAAGTGTTTTTGGTTGCTCAGTAAATGAGTTATAAAAGATATTTTTTGACGATTCACTTGCAGGATATGGATTATTAAAAATTAAATCACTAGCCTCTACATTAGAAAATATGCAGAAAAACATAGTCAATATTATTAATTTTAATTTACGTAATAGCAAAAGATAACATCCTTGTTTATAAGTTTTTTCCAATTTATAGCAAACGTAGCCTTGATGCAGCGGAGCGTAATCAAGGTTTTCAATGCTACAAATTAAATAAATACCTTGATTACGCGACGTCGAATCAAGGCTACAATGTTATGATTACCCCAACATCTTTAAAATATCATCTTCAGACAAAATACTTACCCCTAACTCTACCGCTTTATCATACTTAGAGCCAGGATCAGAGCCCGCAATTACAAAATCAGTTTTTATAGAAACAGATCCAGTTACTTTAGCGCCAGCTAAAAGAAGTTTAGCCTTTGCCTCATCACGACTCAATGAGGAAAGAGATCCTGTCAATACAATAGTTTTATCATAAAAGGGATTATTATTATCTATTTCAACTAATTTAGCCTTTTCCCAATACACGCCATTTGCTAATAATTTATCAATAACCATAAGATTATGTTTATTCGCAAAAAAATGAACTGTAAATTCTGCAGCAACGGGGCCTATATCTTTAATGGCCATAAGCTCATCCGCTGTAGCATTTTTTAATGATTCTAAATCATGAAAATTATTACTAATATTATGAGCACTAGCCTCACCAACTTCACGAATACCTAATGCATATAAAAAACGATTAAATGTAGTTTTTTTACTCACTTCAATTGCGTTTAATAAATTTACAGCCGATTTTTCCCCCATTCTTGGCAAACTTTCAAGACTAGACTTAGTTAAGGAATATAGATCAGCCACATCAGATATCAAATGTTCATCAACTAATAAATCTACTAATCCGCTACCTAAACCATCTATAGCCATAGCTTTGCGTGTGGAAAAATGTAAAACCATACGCTTTAATTGAGCTTTGCAAAATAAGCCACCAGTGCACCGTGCTATTGCCTCACCCTCTTCACGTAGGACATCCGCACCACATACAGGACAATGAGTTGGCAATTTTATATCTTTTGTAACTTCAGGCCGCTTTTCTTTAATAACAGATACAACCTCAGGAATAACGTCCCCTGCCCGCCTGATTATTACCATATCACCAATGCGAATATCTTTACGTTCAATTTCATCTAAATTATGTAATGTCGCGTTACTAACCGTGACGCCGGCAACAGTTACTGGCTGTAATCTTGCCACAGGAGTTAAAGCGCCTGTTCGTCCAACTTGAAAATCAACTGCCAATAATCTAGTCATTTCTTCAGATGCTGGAAATTTATGAGCACAAGCAAAACGTGGTGCACGAGAAATAAAGCCTAATTCTTGTTGATACTTAATATTATCAATCTTATAAACAACACCATCAATTTCATAAGGCAAGCCTTGGCGTCTTGCTCCTATATTTTCATAATAATCTAAACAGCCAGCAAGACCTTTGGCCTCTTTATTTTCTGCAGATACCCTAAAGCCCATAGTACGTAACAGATCTAATTGCTCTAAATGGCTATTTGGTAAATCATATCCTTCACACACCCCAATACCATAACAATAGATAGCCAATGGTCTTTTAGCAGTAATGCTTGAGTTTAATTGCCTTAAACTTCCAGCCGCTGCATTACGTGGATTAGCAAAAGTTTTTTCACCAAGCTTTCTAGCATTTTCATTAAAAGCTTCAAAACCTGCTTTAGGCATATAAACTTCGCCCCTAACTTCGATAATTGTAGGAACTTTAGCTGACATTAATTTTAGAGGGACTGCAGATATTGTTTTAATATTGTTGGTAATATTTTCACCAACAGCACCATCTCCACGCGTAGCCGCATGCAATAATTTACCATCAACATAGGTTAAATTAACTGCCAATCCATCTAATTTAGGCTCACAAGTAAATACCAATTCTGCTTCATTTAAATCTAATTTTTCACAAATTCTTGTAATAAAGGCTTCTAATTCTTCAGTTGAAAATACGTTTGATAATGAAAGCATAGGTAAGCGATGTGCCACAGGCTTTAAAGATTTACTCAAAACCGTATGAAGTCGCTGAGTTGGAGAATCCTCAACAATAAATTCTTTATGAGTAGATTCTAAATCTTGTAGCTCCCTAAACCTTCGATCATATTCAACATCAGGAACTAAAGGATCATCTAATACATAATAATGATAATCATAAATCCTTATCTTTTCGCGTAAATCATTTATTTTTTCTATGACTAAACTATCATTCATAATTATTAAATCCAAATATATTTTTAAAAAAACTTTATTCTCACATCGCCTAAAGACAAGTATACTATTACTTAAACTTTAGATTACCGGTGTTTTATGTTTAGTTTACCTTTTATTTTAGCTTTAAGCCTAGGCCTTAGTTTACAATTAATTTTAATATTCATACTTGTGATTCGCCAATCGCGCAATAAAAAACATGATTTAGATCATTATGAAAAATTACAATCTGCCCTTACCACCCAAATTCACCAGTTACATGTTGATTTACAACAAATCAATCAATCAGGACTTCATACTATTCATGATAAATTAACGCAAAGCCAGTTAACTAATCAACAAATTATCACAGAAACAATGCAACGCCAAATGACCGATGTCCGCGAGCAAATGAGCCATAGTTTCAAACAACATGCAGGCTCACTTACCTCTCACTTGCAAACTTTAACCGAAGAAATACGCAATCATTTGCATAGCTTAACCCAACAAGTATCTAATCGCTTAACCGAAGGATTTGAAAAAACTTCATCAACCTTTACAGATGTAGTCCGTCGTTTAACCATAATTGATGAAGCCCAAAAACAAATTACAGAACTTTCTTCTCACGTTACAAGTTTACAAGATATATTAGTAGATAAAAGAGCAAGAGGCGCTTTTGGTGAAGTACAGCTATCAACACTTATTGCTAATATGATACCCAGCACCCATTACAGCTTACAATATACTTTATCTAACCAAAAACGCGCTGACTGCATATTATTTCTACCAGAACCTTCAGGCAACGTAGTAATTGATGCTAAATTTCCATTAGAAACTTTTCATAAGCTTATGAATCTTGAACCAACTTCTGTTGAAAAAAAATCACTTCAACAGCAATTTCGCCAAGATCTACAAAAACACTTAAAAGATATCGCTGAAAAATACATAATTCCAAACGAAACTACGGATGGCGCCATGATGTTTATCCCAGCAGAAGCCATTTTTGCTGAAGTTCATGCAAACTATCCAGAAGTTATTGCAATGTCTCAACGTTTAAAAGTATGGCTTGTTTCACCAAGCACATTAATGGCCGTATTAACCACAGCAAGAGCCGTACTTAAAGATGATGCAACCCGTAAACAAGTACATATCATCCAAAAGCACTTACATGCTCTTTCTGATGATTTCCAACGCTTCGAAAAGCGCATGGATAAATTATCAAAACATATTGATTTAGCTCATCAAGATGTAAATGAGGTTAATACTTCTGCGAAAAAGATCAGTCTTCGCTTTCAAAAAATTGAATCAGTGGAATTAGAAGCAAAAGAAATGGAACTTGTAGATAGTTAATTTTTTAGTCTGTGCGCAAAATATGGGCATAAAAATTGAATTGTAGAAACTATGTGCTAAGCTAAATTTATAAGAACCTTTTGGAAGATTCTAATGCGCTCATTTATTAAGATATTATTAGTAACTATTTTTATACAATTTTTCTTTACTAAAGCAATTTATGGAGCTTGTGCTAACTGTTGCAAAGGCATGGGTGGAATTAATTATTGCGACTCATCTGCAGGTCGTTATGTCTGCCAAAATGGATATATCTCATCATGCTACTGCACAAGACATGCAGTAATGGATCTCCAAAGAGTTCATGGCTGCTGTCTATGGCAAGGTGGAGTAATGTTAGTAGATCCAAAAGGATTGGTTATTTGTAATAACGGCGGAACATCAGAAGTATGTACATTAGAAAATACAGCCAAATCTAATACTAATTATTAATTTTGATGGTCAATCGTCATGGTGGGCACGCTATCGCTTTGCCCACCCTACGGTTCTTTGTGACGAGTGTAACCTGGTTGCTTGATAGTAGCATATTAAGACACACTCAATTTTCATCACGATAAATTTGTTTTATTCCGCGATAAAATGTTCCTTGGGCATTAAAACATGCGAACAAAAAGCCTTCTTTTCCATCAAGAAATCCTCGTTGTAAAAAATAACAGCGAAGGAACATCCAACTTGTTGCTAATATTGTTTTAAGCATATTAGTATGGCGATTTTCTTTAAGTTTTACTTTAGCACTGAATGAAGAATAACGATTAATTTTATATAAAACGTGGCTTACATCTTTAAATGAATGATGAATTAGCGCATTTTTTAATTTACCAATTTTTGCGCCATGGGGTAATACAATCTTTTCATGTACAATATCATCGCTAAATTTAGCCCCTTTATTTTTAAATAAACGAATATGGCGATCAGGGCTTGATGAATAACGTAAAAGTTTCCCATAAAAGAACATACGAATAGGGACTCGATAAGCATCAAAATTAGAAGACCTAATTGCCGAGAGAATTTCATCGTTTAATTGCTCATCTACAACTTCATCGGCATCTAAATTTAATACCCAGTCACCTTGTGCATATGCTAATGCTCTTTGCTTTTGAATTCCATAACCTTGCCAATCAGAAGGTTCTGTACTAAATACTTTATCCGTAAATTCTTTGGCAACATTAACAGTATCGTCAGTACTACCTGAATCTAAAATAATAATTTCATCAGCAAAAGACAACGACTTTAAAGTGCGTCTTAAATTTATCTCTTCATTTTTGGCAATAATGACTACAGAAAGCATGGGATTCATCACAAGTTTTTATTAAATATAATAGTACTAATATATTACTTAGAACGTAGCCTTGATGGAGAGCAGCGCAATCAAGGTTTTATATTCGATCACTAAAAACCTTGATTACGCTGCGCTCCATCCATATCATTACCCACAAGTGGGCTGCCTTGTCTGGAGTAATCCGAGCCACGACCGTTAGGGAGTGTGGTTCTTAAGATCTCCACTCCCTAACGGTCGGGGCTCGGATTCCTCTCACTTGCCAAGATAAAATTAACTTGTGGGTAATGATATGGCTCCATCAAGGCTACCTTTAAAATTATTCTAACACACACCTTCACGATGATCATGGCTTTCGAAATTCAATTTGCCATCTTTCATAGTTAATATTACATGTCCGCCATTGCTAAGTTTACCAAAGAGAAGCTCTTCTGCTAAAGGTTTCTTGATGTTTTCTTGAATTATTCTAGCCATAGGACGCGCGCCCATGCTTTTATCATATCCGTGCTCGACTAACCATTCACGAACTGCTTGCTCCACTTTAAGGGTAACCCCTTTAGTTAATAATTGTTCTTCTAATTCAATAATAAATTTATCAACAATTAAACCAACTGTCGCAATATCCAATGAGGAAAAATTAATAGTAGCATCAAGTCTATTTCTAAACTCAGGACTAAACTGGCGTTTAATCACATCTAAGCCATCATTTGAATTATCTTGTAATGAAAATCCAATTGAATTACGACTTATTTCACTAGCGCCTGCATTAGAAGTCATAACTAAAATAACATGACGAAAATCAGCTTGTCTGCCATTAGTATCTGTCAAAGTACCATGATCCATAATCTGTAATAATAAGTTAAACACATCAGGATGGGCCTTTTCAATTTCATCAAGCAAGACAACTGAATGTGGTTTTTTGGTAACAGCTTCTGTCAATAAACCACCTTGATCATAACCAACATATCCAGGAGGCGCGCCGATTAGGCGAGAAACTGTGTGTTTTTCCATATATTCAGACATATCAAATCGTAGTAAATCAATACCCATTACATTGGCTAACTGTCTTGTAACTTCAGTTTTACCAACACCTGTAGGGCCTGTAAACAAGAAACATCCAACAGGTTTCCCAGACTCTCGCAAACCTGAGCGTGAAAGTTTT
Source organism: Legionella genomosp. 1 (assembly GCA_945901965.1). Lineage (GTDB taxonomy): Bacteria > Pseudomonadota > Gammaproteobacteria > Legionellales > Legionellaceae > CAMDMN01. The sequence goes on from CAMDMN010000004.1 coordinate 15,168, forward strand.
ATTGCAGATGATAACGCTGAAATTGCCTCATCTTGACCATAAACTAATAATTTAAGATCTCTTTCTAGATTTCTCAAAGTATCTTTATCACGAGCTGAAACTTTCTTAACTGGAATTCTTGCAATATTAGCCACTACATTTTCAATTTCAGTAACAGATATTATTTTCTTACGTTTAGAATTAGTTAGTAAATTTTGATAAGCACCCGCTTCATCCACCACATCAATCGCCTTATCGGGAAGAAAACGATCGTTAATATATTTTGCAGATAATTCAGCCGCAGATCTTAATGCTGAAACCGAAAACTTCACTCCATGATGCTCTTCAAGTCGTGCTTTTAAACCTTTAAGAATTTCAAAAGTTTCATCAATTGATGGCTCAGTAATATCAATTTTTTGAAAGCGTCGAGCTAATGCTCTATCTTTTTCAAAGATCCCTCGATACTCTTGATAAGTAGTTGATCCAATACATTTTAATTCACCATTAGCAAGTAGTGGCTTAATTAGATTAGAAGCATCCATAACCCCGCCAGAGGCGGCTCCTGCACCAATAATTGTGTGTATTTCATCAATGAAAAGTATGCCGCCATCTTGCTCGCCTAATTGCTTTAACACAGCTTTCAGACGCTTTTCAAAATCACCACGATACTTGGTACCTGCTAATAAAGAGCCTAAATCAAGCGAATAAACAACACAGTTAGATATTGCCTCAGGCACCTCACCATCAACGATTCTCTTTGCAAGCCCTTCAGCAATTGCAGTTTTACCAACACCTGCCTCACCTACTAATAAAGGGTTATTTTTCCTGCGACGACATAAAACTTGAATTGTACGTTGAATTTCTTCATGACGCCCAATAAGTGGATCAATCTTTCCGAGTCTTGCTCGCTTATTAAGATTCATGCAATAACTTTCTAAAGGAGATTCATTGCTTTCTATACCCATTATGTCTTCATCCATTAATGGGTTCATGTTTTCATTTAAATCATTAGATTGATATTTTGAAACGCCGTGAGATATATAGTTTATAACATCTAACCTAGTAATATTTTCACGTCGTAAGAAATATACAGCTTGGCTCTCTTGCTCGCTAAAAATAGCAGCTAAGACATTGGCGCCACTCACTTCAATTTTACCTGCTGATTGCACATGAAAAACAGCTCGTTGCAACACTCGTTGAAAACCTAATGTTGGCTGTGTTTCTCTATCTAATTCATCAGATGGGATTTTAGGGGTTGTTTCATCAATAAATGCAATCAAATCATGACGTAAAGCATCAATGTTTGCATCGCATGCATGTAGAACATTACCTGCCGCTGGATTATCTAGCAGCGATAGTAATAAATGTTCAACGGTCATAAATTCATGCCGCTTTTCTTTAGCTTCCTTAAATGCAAGATTTAAGGTAAATTCAAGCTCTTTATTTAACATGATCGTTGCTCCTCATTCCTGCCGCCAAATTTATATAGGCTCCATACTACACAGCAATGGATGTTGGTTACTCCTGGAATAATCATTAACCAGGACAACTTTAGTTTCCGCTATCTCATGCGTGAAAACTCCACACACCCCTCTTCCTTGATTATGAACCTGAAGCATCACTTCTGTTGCTAATGAATCATTGAAGTGAAAAAAATGCTTCAGTACAAAAACTACAAAATCCATAGGAGTATAATCATCATTTATCAATAAAACCTTATACATCCTAGGCTCTTTAAGAGCGGTCAAAGTTTTTTTCTTTGTTTCTACTCGCTCTTTTATTTCAGTTAAATAATGACCACTCATTTTCAAACACCCTATAGTAAATTTATAGCTCTACATCGCAAGTTTAGCCAGTAAAAATCAAAATTTATTAATGAAAAATCAATATATGGACTATTACACATCATATTTTTCATTAATCTTGCAATATTTTCTTCTTTGCAATCAGAATACTATTTTATAATTGAAGTAGGGTAGACAAGCGATAGACGTATCATTACCAACAAGTTAATTTTATATTGGAAAGTGAGCGGAACTCCGAGCCACGACCGTTAGGGAGTGGAGATTTCAAGAACTCCACTCCCTAACGGTCGTGGCTCGGATTCCACCAGGCTACGCTTAGTTAAACTATACACTGCCTGGATAGTTACCTATCATCACATATGTTTAATTATTGCCTCACCAAATTCTAAACTAGATAAGCAGGTAGCATTTTCCATTAAACGTTCAAAATCATAAGTAACAGTTTTAGCTTCAATTGCCCCTTCAACACCTTTCATAATGTAATCTGCAGCCTCAACCCAGCCCATATGACGCAACATCATTTCTGCAGATAAAATAAGCGAACCAGGATTAACCTTATTAAGCCCTGCATATTTAGGAGCCGTACCATGTGTTGCTTCAAAAACAGCTACTTTATCACCAATATTTGCCCCAGGTGCTATACCAATCCCACCAACTTGTGCAGCTAATGCATCAGAAATATAGTCTCCATTTAAATTAAGGGTTGCAATAACACTATAATCTTCTGGCCTTAATAGAATTTGTTGCAAAAACGCATCAGCAATCATATCTTTAATAATTATTGGGTTACCTGTTTTTGGATTTTTAATTTCAAGCCATGGTCCACCTTGGTAAACTTTCGCACCAAAATCAACTTTAGCTACGTTATATCCCCAATCTTTAAATGCACCTTCAGTAAATTTCATAATATTACCCTTATGAACTAAAGTTACTGAATCACGATCATTATCAATTGCATATTTAATAGCAGCTTTTACTAAACGCGAAGTTCCCTCTAAAGAAACTGGTTTAATTCCAATTCCACAATGCTCAGGAAATCTAATTTTGGTAACGCCCATTTCATTGCGTAAAAAATTAATTATTTTTTTAGCATCAGCACTATCAGCTTGCCATTCAATACCCGCATAAATATCTTCTGAATTTTCACGGAAAATAACCATATTAGTTTTCCATGGCTCTTTTAGCGGACTTGGAGTTCCATTAAAGTAACGAATAGGACGTAAACAGGTATATAAATCTAAATCTTGGCGAATAGCCACATTTAAAGAACGAATACCACCGCCAACTGGCGTTGTTAATGGGCCTTTAATTGAAACAACAAATTGCCTAAGCGCATCTAATGTTTCTTTAGGTAACCATTGTGAATCACCATATACTTTAGTTGCTTTTTCACCTGCATATACTTCCATCCAAGAAATTTTTCTTTTCTCACCATATGCTTTTTTAACCGCCATATCAACTACTTGTATCATTGGTGGTGTAACATCTACGCCAATACCATCACCTTCAATAAATGGAATTATTGGATTCTCTGGCACATTAATACTTAAATCAGCATTTAGAGTAATCGCAGATCCTTCTGCAGGAATATTAATTTTTTCAAATGTCATGAATCTCTCCGCTAAATTGTTTAAATTATAAACATGTTTAATTAACTGAAATTATCTTTCAGCACTCCGAATTTTTTAACTCTTTCAATAATTGTTGACGAAACGTTTTATAATCAACTTCCAAGGCATGCCTTGTATTTTCTTTAAATTGCTTACGCAATTGTTTAATTTCATTTTCAATTTTTTGCACTAAATTATCGGGAATTTTTAATGTTCCCTTGATAATACTTGCTGCATATTTTGCCTGATAATCAGCCAATGGCCATATACATCCTTGTGGTTGAAATAAACCAATAAAAAATAAATTATCAAATTTAGGATGTATCATTTTGCGATATAATGGCAAATTGGTTAGCTCACTGTAATCTATCAAATCTTTAGAAAAAAATGGAAAGCTAATTTTATAACCCGTAGCAAAAATTATAGTATCAAAATCTTCCTGTACTTGATTTGTAAAATGAACAGTATTACCCTCAAATTTTGATATTCCTTGGCGTGGAGAAATTTTTCCATGCCTTATAAAATATAGAAGCTCAGAATTAATTGTAGGATGAACTTCCAGTGCTTTACCTTTAGGCTTTTTTAGTTGATATTTTTTATAGCGGCCCTGAATAATTCTTATGACGACTGTTATTAAAAATTGTTTCAACCACAAAGGCATCCAATATATTTTAGCAAATGCAATATCAGTAGGCTTACCAAAGATAAATTTTGGAAATATATGTTGCCCACGGCGAATAGATATACATGTTTTTTTAGAAATACGTGAAATCTCAACTGCTACATCACAAGCAGAGTTACCGCAACCTACAACTAGAACTCTTTGATTTTTAAAGGGATCTGCCTTCTTGTATAAATGCGAATGTAAAATATCACCATTAAAATTACCAGGAATATCAGGTGTTATTGGATCCCAGTGATGACCATTAGCAACAAAGATATAATCAAAAATTTCTTCATGATTTCCATCGATATTACTAAAAACAACATGCCACTTTTTATCTTCAGTTGGATTAACATTTAAAACTGTAGTATTAAATTTAATAAATTTTTTAATATCAAAATGATCGACATAGTCATAAAAATATTTTAATAATTTTTTATGAGATGGATAGTCTGGATAATCATCAGGCATGGGGAAATCTTCATACTCTGACATTCTTTTTGAACTTATTATATGAGTCGTTTCGTAAATGCTAGAATGATTATTTTTTTCATCAAAGATCCAATTTCCACCTAAATTAGAATTTTTTTCAAATACCGTAAATTTAGTAAGTCCTTGCTCGATTAAATTTTTTGCAGCCGTTATCCCACTTGGACCCGCGCCAATAATACAAATTTTTGGTAAGTTATCATCACTAGAATTATTAAACATAATAAAAACCTATTAAATTTATATAGTTAATCTGTTGCTAAGTAACTTCTATATACATCCTAAAAACGTCACCCAGATTGCAACGAGGTATCTCCTAACTTGGTACCGTGCTACGGTCAGGAGATCCCTCGTTGCACTCGGGATGACGTGCATCGAGAGATAACGTGCATCTAGAGATAACGTACATCTATGGTCTTTTGACACTAAACTCTAACTATAATATCTATTCTTATTTTCTAGAATTAAATTAGGCAATATTTGCTGCAATATTAACCAAATAAGCATGCTGATTAACACCGCCATCCAGGTTTTCCATACTACTGCGCTATAACCTAAAAATGAATCAATAAAAAAAATAATTAATAGATAAACTAGGCAATATAAACCAACAAATAACATTTGCTGTACCCGAGAGAAAAATTTAAACCGCCGCTCTCGTTTGGTTGCAATCCATGTGGTAAATAATAATGCAAAAACATGCTCGCCGATAACTGTAGATAACAATATATCTAAACATAAGCCAAATATAAAAAGTACCGTAATATTAAAATAATTAGGTAAATATAGTTGAATATATAACACTAATAATAAAACCCAAGGCGGGCGAAAACCAATCATCAATGCGGGCATTGGCATTATAGTCAAAATAAAAGCCATTAATAATAAAATAGCTAACCTAAAATTAAGCGAAATCATGCGTTTTCATCCATAATATTCATCCGCTCATTTATTTCATTTGTTAAGGCGGCATGTTCTTTTTCAGGCCAAATTATTAATACCAAGCGATTAGAATTTAATAATGCTATGGGGCTTACTATAACTTTAATAAAATCATCTCCAGGAATATTCTTAACTTCAGATACAATCCCTACAGGATATCCCTCTGGATATAAACGCCCAAGACCTGATGTAACTAAAAGATCACCTTTAATAATAGATGAGGTACGCGGTAAATTAATTAACGATAATTCACTAATACTATTAGTTCCAACAAGAATCGCTCTCTCTCCTGTTCTATTATTTCTAATTGGCACTGCTGATTTTAAATCAGAAACTAATAAAATCGTACTGGTCATAAAACCAACATCAATTATTTGCCCTACTACTCCTTTTGCATCAAGCACAGGTAGGCCAACAATGACGCCATCACGCTTACCTTTATTTAAAACTAATAATTGTCGAGAACTTGTGGTATCAACAGCAAGAACTTGTGCAGCCATAGCGTTAATATTAGCATTAGCCGCAGTTGATGCAGACAATAATTCCTTTAATTGTGAATTTTCATCAGATATTGCTAAAAATTTCTGTAACTTTGCTTCAAGCATAGTTTGTTCGTAACGCAATTGGATATTTTCATCAACCAAAGTTTTTTTAGAACTAAATAATGAACCTACAAAGCCCATTACTCGCAAAGGATAGTCAACAACATATTGCAAAGGGGTTATTAATAATGAAAGACCAACACGTACATTACCTAAATATCGATAATGATAGTCTGAGATCATCAAAATAATAGATAATGCAAAGGCCAACAAATACCTAAAAGCAGAGTGTCGGCTCTTCGCAAAGATTCTATTTTGATTATTATTCGGTTGAGAGAAAATCACCGCCACGTAAGTCCATGGTTTCTAATGCCTTACCGCCACCACGTGCAACACACGTAAGTGGATCTTCAGCTACCAATACAGGTAAGCCAGTTTCTTCCATTAATAAAATATCCATATTTTTTAACAAGGCTCCACCACCAGTAAGAACCATACCTCGCTCGGCAATATCTGCAGCAAGCTCAGGTGGTGCTAACTCAAGAGCAGCTCTTACAGCACCAACTATACCAGATAGTGGCTCTTGAAGAGCTTCTAATATTTCTGCGGAGGTTAAAGTAAAGCTTCTTGGTACGCCTTCAGCTAAATTTCTACCTCTTACTTCAATTTCATAGATATCTCGGCTTGGGAAAGCTGAACCAATTTCATGTTTTATACGCTCAGCAGTTGTTTCGCCAATTAAAGTTCCATAATTACGACGAACATAAGAAACAATTGCATCATCAAATTTATCGCCACCAATACGTACAGATTGGTGATAAACTATTCCGCTTAATGAAATAATGGCAACTTCAGTAGTACCGCCACCGATATCTACAACCATTGAGCCACTTGCCTCTTCTACAGGCATGCCAGCACCTAATGCTGCTGCCATTGGCTCTTCAATCAAGAAAACCTCGCGCGCTCCAGCACCCATTGCTGACTCACGAATTGCACGACGCTCAACTTGAGTAGATCCACATGGAACACAAACTAAAACACGTGGACTTGGTCTTAAAAATCTATTTTCATGAACCTTATGAATAAAATATTGCAGCATCTTCTCTGTTACAAAAAAGTCAGCAATAACTCCATCCTTCATCGGCCTAATTGCATTAATATTACCAGGAGTTCTACCAAGCATACGTTTAGCTTCAATACCAACCGCCTCGACTCTTTTTTGACCGGATTCGTTTCGCATAGCAACAACAGAAGGCTCATTTAAGAAGATACCTTTATCTCTAACATAAATTAGCGTATTTGCAGTACCCAAATCAATCGATAAATCGTTTGAAAACATTCCTCTTAATTTTCTAAACATTTGCAACAATACCTCATTCTTAGATGCTATGAACTTTAACCTAATTCAATATAAAAATCGACAGTTCTTTTAAATTTATATATGGCAAAACCTTGCGCTGTTCAAATACAGAAATATATGATTTGTTTCAGCGCAAAAGCCAAGGGGTCCTTTATAATATCAGCTTACTGTAAATATATTTTCTAAATCTTTTAAATTACGTTTCACAAATAATTTACCAATACCGCGCACCTCAGCTAATTCAGCTACAGACTTAAAATTACCATATTTTGCACGATAGTTAATAATAGACTGTGCACGTTTTTTGCCGATGCCTTTATAGGAATGAGCCAAAACTTTTTCATCAGCCTTATTTATATTTATTTTAATAATTTTATTAGCTAATTGAGGGTTAGATACGACTGGTTCTGCATAAATAGATGAAACAGAAAACAACATAAAAACAGCAAACAAAATTGTTCGCATAACTATCTCCTTATTTGATTGGACTAAACTTTTGTTCTATAAAAAACAAAAGTGAAAATAGTATCGCAATATTTAATAACTATGTCGATAACTAACATAAAAAAATATTAATAATAAAAAAACCTGGGGTTTTGATGAGTTAATTCGAAAACCAAAGGCCACTGGATTGCTTCGT
>CAMDMN010000005.1 GCA_945901965.1 Legionella genomosp. 1
TGCTTTAATTTGTTGATATAAGTTATTTATCTGCTTAAAAGCCTCATCACTAGTCATGCTTGCGTCTTGCTTTAATAAAATGTGACGAACGTGAGTCTTTTCTATTAAATGATTCTCAGCAACACCACCAATAGAAACTAATTTAATTAATTGAAATCCATTTCCAGCACGTAACGGCCCATATACTTCCCCTACTTTCATCTTAGCTACGGGGACTGCAAATATTTCTGGTAACTCTGCAAGATGTCGCTCGCCTAAGTCCCCGCCCTCTAGAGCATATTCTCCACTTGATTCAGCTATTGCTAATCTATTAAAATCCTCGCCTTGCTTAATTTTGGTTAACAGCATACTTGCTTTTTCTTTTGCTTTTTTTATTTGCCCTGAAGTAGGCTCCTCAGGCAATGGAATGACGATGTTTTGTAAATGATAAGTCTGCTGTTGTTGTTTTTTATCTTGCTCATAAGTTTTTAAGTAATCTTCTATCTGCTCAGCTGTAACAACAACCTCTTGACCCACAGCTTTTTGTTGTATACGGCCAATCAACATTTCTTTGCGAATATTTTCTCTATAATCTTCAAAACTCAACCCTTGTTTAATAATTTCTTCGCGCAATTGGGTTAATGACAAATGATTACTCTCAGCAATTTTTGATATTGCTTCATTAAGATCGGTATTATCAATAGTAAGATCATTTTTTTTAGCTAGCTGCAATTGCAAATCAACATCAATTAAATGTTGCAGTACTTGTTTACGCAATACCTTATCAGTTGGCAACTGCATTTTCTTCGCTAAAATTTGTTGCCGCAAAAGTTCAACTTGCGACTCTAATTCACTAGAAGTAATAACGTTATCATTAACAACAACAATTGCCCTATCAAGGGGTTTTGCTTCTGCTGTTATTAAAATAGCTGGCATCAACATCAAAAAAAATAATATTCGCTTTAACATGCCTCTTTCCTCATCGACATAGACAGCTGCAATTTAGGCCATTCGGACAAAAAATACAAGTGCATTTGATTAAAAATAGGGTTTGTTGACAATTCATATTCCTTATTAAAATATATTTCTATATCCTGGTAAATAACTATTTATCGTACTTGCAGGATCACTACTCGCTAATGTTCCTAAGCCTTTTAATAATACTTGAAAATAAACATTATTATTATAATTTGGTGTTATTGAGCCTGGCGATAAACTCTGAAAAACTCGCCCCCCCATTAAACGGAAAGCCCAGCAACAATTATCATATTCTAAACCTACAAAGGTCATCATAGAATAGTTTTCACTAATATTATAACTATAAGCCCCAAGTCCTTTTAATTTCTCCGTAAGTGGCCAAGCATATGCAATCGTTGCCTGATGCAGTGGATTTTGTTTAATACCTATATTTTCTAATAATAAATTTCCTTCAGTAAGATAGGTATAACCAAAACTAATAATATGATTTTCTGCCGGCTGATAATGAAAATTTAAATTCCCATTATTTGTTGAATTGGTATACCCATCCCAAACATAATCACCACTTAAAACCCAAGCCGGACTTAAATGATATGTGGCTCGTGAAGCAATAGGAGACTCTTTGGCAATTGGCGATACGTAGCCTAAATTAAGCGGGCTATCTTCACAATTTCCTTCCTGCTGATAACAAAGACCTACTCGACGATTACTGAAATAACTAATTTGCCCAATCGATAAACTAGCTATCTCCTTACCATTTTCATAAGATAACCACCTTGAAGTTACCGCATAGGATAACTGATTAGCATCACCTATCCTATCAAAACCTGAGAAGCGATTAAGCCTAAATAATTGATCATAATTAAAAATCATATAAGCTGAATCATATACTGGCACGGGGGTTTGATTAGAATATGGCACATTAAGATAATATAAACGCGGTTCTAATGTCTGGGTGAATTTATCTCCCATTAACGATGTAGACCGCTCAAAGGTTAAGCCAGAATCTATATTAAAACGCGGGATGGTGCGATTATAGTCGTTAGATTGTAAGCCACCAATGTAATGAACATCATAATAATTTTCTACCACTTGTATCGCTGGCGTAATATAACCCCAAGGCTTTGCAAAAGGTACCGACAATATAGGTTCTAGGTGGTACCTTGAACCTTGCGGTAACCCTTGATTATTTGCAGGCCAACGATAATAATCATACTCAGATAACATATTAAAATTAGCATTCATGGGCAACTCATTATAAGAAGCTACCGCCATAAGCTGCGGTAAACGCTCATAAATATCTGAAACCGGAGATTGATTAATAGGATGTAATGTTTGATAACTTTGTAATAATCCATTAAATAACCAATGATCGGTTGTATAAGTCAAATCTCCTTCTCGCAATAACTGATTTTCCGTCAAAATTGATAAATTAGAGCTGAAATCTTGTAAATAATAAGGATCTGATACTTGTTGATAATTAACGCCTAAATGCAAATTATTTGTAATCGACGTGCTATCGCGCATCATAAAAGACCATCTATCATTAGAAGTATTTCTTAAAACGGGAAATTCATTCTGATTTGCATCGATAAATTTATTATAAGCCCTATCATTTGGCAAAAAATTACCGCCAATAATGCCGGTTGAATTATTAGTCAAAAACCTGAAATCTCCACCTAACATCGTCCCGCGTAAGGTATATTCATGTGGCACAATAGTCGCATCATAATTTGGGGCAAGATTTAAATAATAAGGTAAAGCAAAATCATAACCACCAACATTAGAATAACCAATTGCTGGCATTAAAAATCCTGACTTTCGCTCTTTAGAAGTAGGGAAACTAATATACGGTGTGTATAACACTGGAACATCAGCAATACGCAATACGGCATTTCTGGCGACACCTCTTTTATTTGCATTATCTAATTTAATTTCATCAGCTTCTATTTGCCAAGCCTTATCTTCTGGGGCACAAGTGGTATAAGTTGTTTTTCGCAAAAGATAATCAAGATTATCTAAGCGCTCAACTAAACCTGCCCGCCCCCATGCAGGCAGCTCAGAACTTGCATGATTCACTTTAAATAAATAAAGTACATCTTCAACCTTTCCTGATTTAGATTGCGGATTTATTATTGCTTTTTTAGCAATCATCAATCTATCAGGCTCAAGATAATGAACTTCACCTAAAAGCTCTATTTTTGTAATTTTAGAATTTTTAGCATCACGATAAATATAAGCAGTTTCTGCATTAACGATTCTTTGTGACTGACGGATCTCAACATTGCCACTTAACTTTGAACGACCTTCTGCACGCAAAGATACATTTGAAGCCAAAACCTGCACTTCATCTTCATTAGCTAAAGGCTTTACTTCCAGTGGTTGATAAGAACCATGGCAAATAGAAGAAGATCTGTCAGCAGTCCATCCCAAACATCGAGCAATTTTAGCGCGATTTAGTTTAGTAAGAGGGAGATTTCGCTCTATAACACAGGCCTCAACAGGTATAGCTTCTCCAAAAGCATAAGCATCTACCGCAACTAAAATAGCAGCTATAAGCGACGCCACGATTAGCGTATAATAAAACTTAATATTCACAACCACTAAAATACCTTATGATAATATCATTATTCTCTAGTTTAAATTTCTTAAAGCTTATAGCCTGTTATTTTGTAACATTATAAAATTAAGTAAGCTTAAGAATTTAGCTGTCATCAAATTTAAGGGGAAAAGTATAGCATGCAAACGCGTCAAAACGAACTCACGAACTGGTTACAAAATATATTTGATAAAAAATCATATACCTTAGGGCCATTAGCTGGAGATGCAAGCTTTCGTTGTTATTATCGGCTAAAATGCGAAGATGTATCATATGTAATAATGGATGCCCCTCCTGATAAAGAAACGATTGCGCCTTTTATTAATATAGCGAATATACTTGCTTGCAATGACATACACGTGCCGGCTATTCATGCAATAAATCATGAGCATGGGTTTATTTTACTTGAAGATTTAGGTGATGAATTACTTCTTAAAGTATTAACTTCTGATAACAAAGATAAACTATATAAATCAGCCATGGCTACAATTCTAAAAATACAAAGCAGCCCAACTGACCAACTACCTGAATTTGATCAAAATCATATGATGAGTGAGCTTAAATTATTTCACGAATATTTTTTAAAAGCTTATTTAGATCTAGCATTAACTAAAGAAGATGAACTTCTTTTACAAGAAACATTTAGCTGGCTTACCAGAGAAATTCTAAAACAACCTAAAGTATTTATCCATCGTGACTACCATTCGCGTAACTTAATTATTGTTAACTCTAACCCCAAAGATATTGGTGTTATAGATTTTCAAGACGCGATGCGCGGCCCATTTACTTATGATTTAGTCTCTTTATTAAAAGATTGCTACAAGCAATGGCCACGTGAAGAAGTACTAAAATGGTTAGAACATTTCCACCAAAATATTTCACCATCTTTTGATTGGACGTTAGATGAATTCACTCGTGCTTTTGATTTATGCGGACTTCAGCGCCACTTGAAAGTCTTAGGTATTTTTTGTCGCTTAAATATACGTGATAAAAAATCTGCTTATTTACGTGATTTACCATTAACATTTAATTATGTCACCGCTTGTGTTGAAAGTTATAGTGAATTAAAACCATTTTATAATTTTTTGCAAAATAAAGTTTATATACCATTTAATAAGAAATGCTCAATATGAAAATTGCGATGATCTTTGCTGCCGGCCGCGGGGAACGTTTAAGACCAATAACTGACGTTACCCCCAAATCCATGTGTAAAATTAATAATATTCCCCTAATCGAATACCATGTTAAAAACCTTAGCAAAGCAGGATTTGAACGTATAGTAATTAATCATGCTCATTTAGGCGGAAAAATTCGCCAATATTTAGGTAATGGTGAGCGCTTTGGTGTTGAAATTTGCTATTCGCCAGAACCTCCAGGAGCACTTGAAACTTTAGGCGGGATAATTAATGCATTACCATTATTAGGAAATGATTCTTTTGTAACTGTTAATGCCGATATATTCACAGATTATAACTTTGCAAAACTTAAATTACCCGCCAAAAGCCTAGCGCATTTAGTTTTAGTAGAAAAACCGTCTTATAGTCAATCTGGTGATTTTGGTCTTACAAAATCATCTTATATTGATAACTTAAAAAAAACATATACGTTCTCAGGAATTGCTTGTTATCGACAAGAATTATTTCAAAATATTAAATTTTGTCGCTCCTCTATTACGCCGTTATTACGCCAATTAGCTTTAAATAATGAAGCGACTGGAGAGATTTATAAAGGGAAATGGTTTGATATTGGTACTAAAGAACGATTAAATATGTGTTTTTAGGTTTTAGAATTGTTGGGTCGAAGAACTGACGCATGGCAATACTTTAAGGTATGAGCGGAGTTGACAAGGCGACAGCATTCTGACTATGGTGGGCACGCTGACGCTTTGCCCACCCTACAACTAGTTAGATGATATTTGACCACTATTTGGATCTGATCGCTGCTCGCTTCCTTTTTTCGATGGCTCTGGGGCAGCTTGACCTTCAGATTGATTAGTAACTTTCACAGATGCTGATTTAGCATGAACTTCCAAATATTTACTTAAACCACGATCCTTAGAACTCAACTTAGCATTAAAGTCTTGAACAGACACCGGCTTCTTTTCACCATTAGGATCTTTTTTAGCCTCTCCTTTTTCATCAGAATCATAAAGATAACCATCAATATTTATAATCCCATTTTCTGACAACCACGAATTAATTAAACTATCCATTGCGTCTACTGAATCTTGACTTGCTGCAATTTTTGCCAGAGTATTAGCATCTATAACTGAATAAGCACGTAAAAATTGTGATACCCCATCAGCAGTCTTAATAGCCAAATCAAGATTTATTTCTCCACTTAAAGATTTATTAGCAAGATCAAATACCGCTTGCATAAGAGCTTCAGAATGTTTCATAGGAGGCACTCCAGGCCATGGAGAATATTTTTCTAACTCGATTAACTTATTAAATTCACTTTCCAACATTTTAACCATATCGCGAACTGGTTGCTTATCCATAAATTTGGCAAACTTTTCTTGAACTGCATCTAATAAATATTTCGCCGCCTCACTCCGTGTACCCGCAACCTTAATAGCTGCATTAACCATATCAGATGATGGTGGAACAGCAACATTTACTGTAGTCATATTCAATCTCGCTTAAAGTTTAAACTAATATACTATTATAACCATATAGATAGATATTATACCAAATTTAAAATTTCTCCGTCCCATCGGTCACCGATGCAAATAATTTCTTTTTCATCGAATCAAATGTAAATTCATCAACTTGTATCGCATCCCAACGAGCTTCTTCTACCTTAATTAACTCTTCCATTTCCTGCTTAGACAATAGACCTGATTCTACTTTTTCTACTAGCTTTTCTTTTAAATCATTAAATGAAAATCGCTTTAAATCAGATATTTTTTTATAAAGTTCAGCATTTTTTATAATTAATTGTAATGCATTCTCCATTCTATCAATAGGTTCTTCACTATCACCACTTAAATAAAGAGATTTAATCATAGAATCACGATAATTATTATTTTGCGTCATCAACTTTGCCAATTTATGATCAAGCTTATCGCTAGGTAAACGCATAGATTGACCAGCAGGAAATAATAAAACTCGTAATAAAAATCCTAATGGTCGCGAAGGAAAGTTTCTACAAAAGGCAAGTAAAGATTTTTGTGCATGATAAAAGCAATAAGATACAGCCCATGCAGTATGTAAAAGATCATCTTCATGCTCATCGTTTTGCTTACAATAGTTAAGAGCAGCCATTGCTAAATATAAATATGATAAACCATCAGCAAGCCTTGCAGATATTCTCTCTTTACGCTTTAAGTCACCACCTAAATAAATTAACGCCAAATCCGCTAAAAAAGCATAACTATAACTTAAACGCGTAAATTGCTGATATTCCACATGAAGTGCACTATCAGGAGTAGAAATCAATATGCCTCCAGTCCATGCAGAAGAAAAAGCCTTAGCAAAATTCTTCATGAAATATCCTACATGTTGCCAAATAAGCTTATTAAATAATTTTTTATCTTGGGCCGTAACGGCATAAAATTCATCCCGGATAAATGGATGACAAGCC
Source organism: Legionella genomosp. 1 (assembly GCA_945901965.1). GTDB lineage: Bacteria > Pseudomonadota > Gammaproteobacteria > Legionellales > Legionellaceae > CAMDMN01. Next base: position 7,142 of record CAMDMN010000005.1, read on the forward strand.
ATAGATCCTTGGCCAAAAATCAATAAATTACGTGTCATGATATTAGCGCCCTCAACCGTTACTGAAATTGGGAAGCCTTGATAATAATTCATAAGATAATTACGTGGTCCTACAACTACCGCACGTCCACCATGCACATCCATTGCAGCATTAGTTATAATGCGAGAAAGTTCAGTATTAAAATATTTAGTTATAGCTGAGACAACTGATGGTTTTTTATGCTCATTTACTGCAGCCACAGTTAATAGCCTTGTGGCATTAACTAGATAATTTAAGCCAGCGATTTCGCTAAGTTTTTCTTGTATGCCTTCAAATTGCGCAATCTCAACATTAAATTGCCGCCTAATCCGCGCAAATGCTCCGGTAGTAATATAAGCCACTGAAGAAGAAGAAGCACCTAAAGCTGGTAATGAAATAGATCTACCAATAGATAAACACTCCACCAACATTTGCCAACCATGCCCCGCCTGCTCCTGCCCGCCAATAATGCTTGTTATAGGAACAAAAATATTTTCACCACGAATCGTGCCATTCATAAAAGGCTGATCAGCGGGTAAATGTCTATTTCCTATCTCTAAATTTTTAGCATCACGAGAAATAAGAAGACAGGTAATCCCTTCTTTACCAACACCTTTTAACAATCCATCAGGATCTTTTAACTGAACTGCAAGTCCAATTAAGGTGGCAACCGGGGATAAAGTTATCCAACGTTTATTAAGTTTTAGCATAAGCCCAAGTACGTTTTTGCCACCAACTTTCTTTTCCATAACGATAGCTTCTGATTTTATCGAGGTCGCATCGCTCCCTGCATTAGGTTCGGTTAAAGCAAAACAAGGAATATCTTTGCCTTCTGCAAGTCTAGGTAAATAATATGATTTTTGTTCACTCGTGCCATAATGTTGTAACAATTCACCAGGCCCTAATGAATTAGGCACCATTACCGTAACTGCGGCCACTCCAGAACGACTAGCAATTTTAACCACGATATCTGAATGAGCACGAGCCGAAAACCCCTTGCCACCATATTTTTTAGCAATTACTAAGCCAAAAAACCCTTGGTTTTTAAGATAATCCCAAACATTTGATGGCAAATCATTTTCCTGTTTAATTTCCCATTCATTAAGCATAGAACAAAGTTTCTCTACTTCATTATCAAGAAAAGATTGCTCTTCTTTAGATAATTTTGTTGTAGTATTTTCTAATTTTTGCCAATCAATATTTCCTGTAAAAATATCTTTTTCAAACCAAGTATCGCCAGCATTTAATGCCTCTTCCTCGGTTTTAGACAATTTTGGTATTGATTTAACTGCTCGTTTAAATAATAAATTACCGATTTCTTCTCTTACTGAATCTATATGTATAATAACAACTGCCAGTAAAATTATGCAAAAAAGAAAGCCAGATAAGACCCACGGCATGCCTAAATAAAAAATAGCTACAATTAAATAAATAGCGGAACCAACATCCCAAACTATTGGATTAATTGATCGATAAAGTACAGTTAAGGTGAAAATCAAATATAATAAAAAAAATAAGACGGCCATATAATTCCCTTATTTAGCTCTGAAAATTGAGTATAATAGCAATTCAATCTAATTTCGAAAACCCCACCGAAATATAAAAAAATTGTTGCAATAGCCGCAAGAATACCCTAGCGTTAAACTTTAAACTACAATAAATTTGTTATCATGAATAAACGCCTAATATGGAACTTTGAAATCAATCCTGATAATCAATTTCAACTACCAACTATTAGCAGTGTTGAATTAAACAACTTGCGCTGGGAATCAAGATTTTTCTGGCCTGAAGATGATATAATTGTCTTGAATGGATTAAACTCTAGCTTTCTCAACTTATCTTCTTACGAAATTAAACATAAAAAAGACATATATTATTTATTGCCTAACGTTGATTACAATCTTAAGATTAGACAAAATGAACTATATTATAAACCAGTAATAATGAAAGAATCAGAAGCATTAGCTTTCGGTAAAAAAATAAAATTAAATGAGCAAGATAAAGACAGAAAATTGCCAGGTTGTGAAGAAAAATCTGTAGCATCCCTTCTTGCAGATATTAAGAAACATGGGAAAACTATAGAAGTTGAAAAGGAAGCGATTAGCTATAAATTTATAACTTCCCCCTCGACAAAGCTTGAATTATCACGTCTTAAAGTTGAATCTAACATTTATTTTAGTGCAAGTATTGAATCATACTCACGAGTTTTGGTAGAAACAACTACCAAACAATTACTAGGTAGTATCAATACCTCTGATTATGTTAAATTTCTTAAAAGGATTTAAAAACTTAATATGCATAATCTTATAAACATTATCTTAAGTTTCGGCAAAATAGGCCTTGTTTCATTCGGCGGCGGAAACTCTATGATAAAATTACTAGAATATGAAGTTGTAAACTATAGACATTGGATAGGAGAAGAAGAATTTGTCCGCATGGTTGGATCTACTTTTTTATTCCCAGGACTTACTGGTGTAAAACTAGCAGCTCTTATTGGTTATAAGGCTGCTGGATCATTAGGTTTAATACTAGCAGTTGCTGCTTTAAATTTACCTGGATTAATTTTAGCTATGGCAGGCTACGCCTGGCTAACCACAAACGAAACCCCTATAACTAAAAAATTAATGATAGCAGTGCAATATGGCTCTATAGCCTTATTAGCAGCAGCAACATACTCTATCGCAGAAGGTGTTGTGTCAATGTACTATTCATTTGCAATCGTTTTTCTAACTATTGCATTTTTTTTAGCTCTAGCTTTATTACAATTATCGCCAGTATGGGGATTTTTTGGCTTTATTGGTATTTGTTTTTTTCTAATTCACTAGGAAGATATAATTGACGGACTCTCTTGATAATAAAGACTATTATATCAATCGTGAATTCACGGCGTTAGCCTTTAATGAGCGCGTACTTCAACTGGCAAATAATGAGCACATACCCCTGCTTGAGCGCATGCGTTATTTATGTATTTGTTCTAATAATTTAGATGAGTTCTTTGAAATTAGAGTCGCGGGCCTTAAAGAAAAAATAGCCGCAGGATTTAGAAAATTAAGTATCGATGGCTTAACTGCTGAGGAAGTTTTAAGCCATCTTAGCAAAAAAACTCATATTTTAATTGACGAGCTTTACTCCATCTTTAACAAAAAATTAATTCCGCTAATGCAAAAAGAAAACATCCATTTTTATGATACAGAAGAATGGACTGATGATATTCATTTATGGGCAAAACATTTTTTCAAAAATGAAGTGCTCCCAGTAGTTAGCCCTATTGCTCTTGATGTAGCCCACCCTTTCCCAAGCTTATTTAATAAAAGCTTAAATTTCTTAGTTTCATTAAGTGGAACAGATGCTTTTGATCGTAATATTAAATATGCAGTAGTTCATGCCCCACGATCCTTACCACGGATAATTCACCTCCCGTCAGAGCTTTGTGAAAATGGCAGCTATTTTGTTTATTTATCCTCAATTATTAAAACTTATGTACATCTATTTTTCCCTGGAATGGAAATAAAAGGATGCTACGCATTTAGGCTTACACGTAATAGTGATTTATTTTTACGAGATGAAGAAGTAGATGATTTGGCAGCGGCGGTCCAAAGAGAATTATTTTCACGTCACTACGGCCATGTAACTCGACTTGAAATTGAAAAACAAAGTCCTGAAGAAATTACAGATTTTCTCATCCAAAAATTTCATTTACGCCATGAAGATGTTTATCAATGTGATGGGCCTGTTAATTTACAACGTTATATCCGCGCAATAAACGATATTAATCGACCGGATTTGAAATATCCAACTTATCATTCACAATATCCTATCTTTCTTCAGCATAAAAACAATTTATTTAGTGTTCTAGATGAGCAAGATATTTTACTTCATCACCCGTTTCAAAGTTTTGATGTTGTAATCGATTTTGTTCGCCAAGCAGCGGCAGATCCCAATGTTTTAGCAATTAAACAAACCATGTATCGCACCCATTTTAATTCAGCTATTGTCCAAGCACTAGTTGAAGCTGCGCGCGCTGGCAAGGAAGTTACGGCGGTGATTGAACTACGTGCACGCTTTGATGAGGAGTCAAATCTTAAGCTTGCCAATCTTTTACATAAGGCTGGCGTTTTAGTTCTTTATGGCGTAGTTGGCTTTAAAACGCATGCTAAAATGACTTTAGTAATTCGCCGAGTACTAGGAAAGTTAAAGCGCTATGTGCACTTAGGCACAGGTAATTACCATCAAGAAACAGCTAAGCTATATACTGATTTAGGACTTTTAACTGCAAATCCTGACATAACTTCTGACACTCAAATTATTTTTCAACAACTTACAGGTCTTGGAAAAAATATCAAACTAAAAGAAATGTGCCACTCGCCTTTTACTTTACAAAAAAACTTACTCCAACTAATCGACGAATGTGCCACCGCTGCAAAAAAAGGCATTGATGCCGAAATAATGATCAAAATTAATGGCCTGACCGACAAAACCATGATCCAAGCATTCTACAAGGCATCAATGGCTGGTGTTAAAATAACGTTGATAGTTCGGTCTGTATGCTGCTTACGCCCTCATATCCCTAAAATATCAGATAATATCAGGGTAATCTCAATCGTTGGGCGTTTTCTTGAACATCACCGCGTATATTATTTCCGCTCAGGAGAAAATGAAAAAATTTATTGCTCAAGCTCTGATTTAATGGAGAGAAATATATATCACCGCATAGAAGTAATGTTTCCGATTTTAGATGAAAGTTGTCAAAAACGTATTAAACAAGAAATTTTTAAAAATTATTTAAAAGATAATTGCAACACCTGGGAAATGCAAGAAGATGGGACCTATAAACCATCCATCAATGGCTCTTATAATGCCCAAGAGCATCTATTAGAGTTGTATAATAGCCATTAAGCTATAATTACCTTATTTGTCCCATGAGCTTCTTCTTTAGCAAGCCTTGGCACTAAATAACCTGGCAATATAGCTTGCAACTTCTTAAAAATAATTAACGCTTCATCTTTTGGCACATCAAAATGATGTGCACCATCTACTTTATCCAATAAATGCAAATAATAAGGCAGAACTTTTGCCGCAAATAAGCTTTCACTTAATTCAGCTAAAATATTAGCGTCATTATTTATTCCCGCAAGAAGTACTGATTGATTTAATAAATGACATCCTATTTTTTGTAATTCGCCACAAACAGCTCTTACACTATCATCAATTTCCTGAGGATGATTGCAATGCAAAACCACTACTTTGCGCAAACGATTTTCAGCCAGAATATTTATAAAACTTGTCGTAATTCTTTCAGGTAAAACCACAGGGATTCGTGTATGAATCCGTAAAGTGCGAAGATGGGGGATTTGCGACAATTTCCCTAATAATTCAGCCAAAATATTATCTTTTACTAATAAAGGATCTCCGCCACTTAAAATAACTTCATGAATCGAAGGATCATTAGAAATATAATCAAGCTGATTCTGCCAACCAGCTCGTCCTGGATTATTTTCTGAATATGGAAAGTGTCGTCTAAAACAATAACGACAATTTATAGCGCAAGCGCCAGTCAAAGTTAATAAAACTCTCCCATGATATTTCTGCATAAGCCCTGGAAGGGCTACGGCATTTTCCTCAGCTAATGGATCTTTTACATATCCATCAGCGGATATTAGCTCAGCATTTTGCGCCAACACTTGGAGCAATAAGGGATCTGTAGGATCTCTTGGCCGCATTCGCGCCGCAAAACCTCTAGGCACTCGCGTTTTGAATTGCTTCTCAGCCAAGTCATTTGCAAGGGAAAAGGGAAGTTCTAAAAAATTAAGTAACTCAGCGGCTGTTGAAAAGCCAAGCTCTAATTTTTTTTGCCAACATTGATTTGAATCTCGCATTCATTTTACTTACTTGATAAACTGCAGGGACTTTAACTAAATTACAGCAAAATCTCAACTTTGGGAGAAATAATGGCAAATTATAGCGCTAATGATCTAAAAACTGGCTTAAAAGTAATGGTTGATAATTACCCTTGCAATATTGTTGACCTTGAATTTGTAAAACCAGGAAAAGGTCAAGCCTTTACCCGCGTAAAAATACGGAATTTAAAAACCGGTCGCGTTGTTGAGCGAACATACAAAGCTCACGAAACCTTTCCTTCGGCAGATATAGTGGATGTGGAAATGCAATATCTCTATAACGATGGTGAGCAATGGCATTTTATGATGACTGAAAATTTTGAACAATACGCCGCAGGCCATGAGGCCGTTGAAGAAGCCTCAAAATGGCTAAAAGAGCAAGATATGTGCATAGTTACTTTATGGAATAATGAACCATTATTAGTTATGCCACCTAATTTTGTAGTATTGGCGATTACCGAAACTGATCCTGGCTTAAAAGGCGACACCTCAGGCGGCGGTGGTAAGCCTGCAACAGTAGAAACAGGTGCGGTGGTCAGGGTTCCCTTATTCGTCCAAAACGGGGAGTTAATCAAGATAGATACCCGCACAGGCGAATATGTTTCACGTGTTAAAGAGTAAGTTTGTATTTATTGCTCAAATTGTAGCCTTGATGCAGCGAAGCGTAATCAAGGTTTTGAGCGTACAAATTAAATTAGAACCTTGATTACGCTTCGCTGCATCAAGGCTACGTTAGCTTAGATCAATTATTATACCTATATATTGGTGAATAATAATTAGAAGCCCAACCGCCATAGCTTCCATAAGTTCCATAATTACCATAGCCATAATAACCATTATTAACAGCATAGCCTACGGTATAACCACTATAATCAGGGCTGTATGCGACTGTATTTACACCACAGCTTGAAAGCATAATGGCAGATAAAATAACTACAAACGCTAACTTTAGTACTTTCATAATCTCGTCCTTAATGTGCATTTGTAACTTTAAGTATAGGACAAGGTATTAGATCTGTCGAAAATATGGCGAAAAAAATTACATATCTTAATAATGTTGATGGTTATTAAGGCTAAGCGTAACTCCTTAAGGTACGTCATCTTGAGTGCAACGAGGGATTTCAATTTGTTAGAGATTGTGCAACATTTAGGAGATCCATCGCGCAAAAAACACGCGCTCTGGATGACGCGCTACTATCTGGATGACGTGCTACTATTATGTATTTAAGCCTGTTTTAACATTTTTATTTGTTCAGCCAGCTGATTAAAGCCCGCTTCAACATTTATATAATCATTCTTCGCTAAATACACTGAAAGAGAACCATCATCAGTGGCATTAAGGACTTGCCAAATACTATTAAAATTTAAACTTTTTAGCCTTTCAAAATCATTTTCTTTAGTAACCAAATAAAAATTACGATAATGATTAGATTTATTAAAATTCAAAGCCTTAGCATCTTCTGCTAATTCATGACCTGGCAAATAATCTTTTAAGGAATAAGACTTATTATTATGAACCGCGATAACCTTGCCTTTAGGCAATAATACTTTAATTTTATCTGCCAATTTTTTTACTTCTTTATGTGCTGATGGTGAATAATTACCAAATTGTGAAAGTGTTTTTTTAATACCAAGATCGGTAAAAATACGATTAGGATCGAATTCATATTTTTCATTATTTAAATAAAAAACGATATTGCGCTCACCATCATGAATTAAAGTAAGCAAACTCCCGCCATCAGTTTCAATAACCGCTTTTGCAGCCTTATATGCTGTAATTTCATTATGGTGAAGATGGACGAAATTCTTGCCCTTACCATTTTTATGCTGCTGAATAATAACTTTTGTACTACCTAGATTTACAGGATAATTCTTCGCATAAACCGGAGTTAAACAGATAAAAAACAAAAACAAATAAGAAAACAATCTCATAATTAACCTACATCAAGTGATTTAATTTTGCACATAATAACCTTTTTTTCTATAATTAGCAATGATTTTGGTTGCACCATGAAAAGAAGATCCAGAGTATTTGTAGGGTGGGCAAAGCGTTAGCGAAGCAATCGATTAAGATAGTGCCATTGAGCATTGGCTCAACCTACTATACTATTAATTGAGGTTCGCTTAGTAAGCTTTAGGAAGTATAGGCGATGATCTTCCATGTAACTGAGCCGAAAATGATGTTAAAAAGTGGCGACTCATGAAATGCATTAGGTTCCCTACTAATATTGTAGGTATACTCACAACATCTCAAAACGGTCTCCTAATAAATATCTGTATTTTGGTTCATCCAGATAAATCACCGCCCTTATGTATAATAATAGCACATATTATTCATGAATGTGGTTAATAGCAAATAATATAACCTCTCCTGACCGTCATTTAAATCATGCCACATTCAGGGGATCCTTCGCGCATAAAGACGCGCTCTGGATGACGTACCTTTTCATACACGCATTCTAAATACAAAAATTTTCTTAAACCACTCAAACCTGTATACTGCACTCAACCAAACTTAATCTATAAGCCAAATGAATAATTTAATAGAAGCATACAAAGCTGGATTATTTCAAAAAAAATATTGGGCTCCTAATATTATATCTGGAGTTATCGTTGGGGTAGTCGCTTTACCTTTAGCAATGGCTTTTGCCATTGCTTCTGGAGCAAAGCCAGAGCAAGGCCTTTATACTGCGATTATTGCAGGATTATTTGTTGCATCATTTGGGGGTAGTCGTCAACAAATCGCGGGACCCACTGGTGCATTTATTGTTGTATTAGCAGGAATTACCGGTAAATATGGTATTGATGGCTTACAAATTGCAACTATAATTGCAGGTTTCATACTCATGTTTTTAGGCCTATTTCGTTTAGGAACAGTAATTAAATTCATTCCAGCGCCTGTAATTATTGGCTTTACTTCAGGGATTGCTGTGGTAATTTTTGTGGGACAATGGCAATATTTTTTTGGGCTGCCTACAGCTACTGGAAGTCATTTTCATGAAAAATTATGGCAATTATTACAATCTTTTCCAGAGTTAAATTCAACAACCACCATGTTAGCCATAACATCATTATTAATACTAATCTATGCCAATAAAATCCCTGGTCTTAAACGAGTACCAGGCCCACTTATTGCCCTAGTCTTTGCAACTTTATTGCAAGCTATTTTTAATTTTAGCGATGTTGCTACTATAGGCTCTACCTTTGGCGGAATTCCAAAAGGGTTGCCGGCATTTCAAATGCCGGAGCTATCTATCGATCGTATAGTAGAATTAATTGGACCTGCATTTACAATAGCGATGCTTGGAGCAATTGAATCACTATTATCAGCGGTTGTAGCCGACGGTATGGCAGGCACACAACATAATTCGAACCGTGAATTAATCGGCCAAGGACTTGCCAATATTACCGCCCCATTTTTTGGTGGATTCGCATCAACCGGAGCCATAGCTCGGACAGCAACTAATATAAGAAATGGAGGAAATAGTCCGCTCTCAGGTATAGTTCACTCCATTACTTTAATTTTGGTAATCTTATTTTTAGCGCCATACGCGAGTAACGTCCCACTTGCAGTATTAGCAGCTATCCTCTTTATTGTTGCTTGGAATATGAGTGAAGCAAAGCATTTTATTAGAATGCTCTATCGCGCGCCTCGTGCGGATGTGGTTATTTTGCTTGTAACTTTTTTCTTAACTGTTTTTGTAGATTTAGTAGTTGCCGTAAATATTGGTGTAATTATTGCCGTACTTCATTTTCTGCTTAAAATGTCTGAATCTGTCGAAATACAAGAACAAACTGATGAGCAATTAGCTAAAGAATGCAAAGATTTTAATATACCGTCTCTTCCTAAAGATCTAGTCGTTTATGCAATAGATGGCCCTTTTTTCTTTGGTGCGGCTGAAATTTTTGAAAAAACCCTAGCTCTAACCCATACTGATCCTAAAATACTTATTATCCGCCTGCGTTGGGTCCCATTTATTGATATAACGGGACTTGAGACTTTAGAAGAAATTATTCAGGATATACAAAGCCGTGGAATCCGTGTAATTATATGTGGAGCTAAGCCAAAAGTTGAGTCTAAGTTAAATAAAGCAGGAATTATATCGTTACTTGGCAAAGGTAATGTATTTAAAGAATATTCCGAAGCACTTTTAGCTTGCCAATAAAGGGCATAACCATTATAAGCGAAATTACTATGTGCAGATTAGTCGCCTATTTAGGACGTGAAGTTTTACTTGAAGATGTGTTAGTTAAACCTATTAATTCTATTGTCATGCAATCTTTGCATGCACGTGAATCTGAAATACCAACTAATGGCGATGGCTTTGGCCTAGGCTGGTATGCACCTGACATTGACCAAACTCCGGCATTATTTAAATCAATATCTCCAGCATGGAATGATAATAATTTATTAAATTTAACTGCAAAAATTAAATCACCAACTTTTTTCGCTCATGTAAGAGCTGCAAGTGCAGGAGGAGTAACGCATTATAATTGCCATCCATTTAGTCATGGTAATTGGATGCTTATGCATAATGGTGAGATTCATAGCTTTATGAAAGTCAAACGTCACCTTCGCCGTTTATTAGATGATGATATTTATAATTGGATCCAAGGTGAAACTGATTCTGAACACTTATTTGCTTTATTTTTACAGTTATCTAAAGGACGCGATCTTACTAAAATCACAGAGGTAGGCAAAATTCTTATAGCGACTTTTAGGAAAATTTCATTATTAATAGAAGAATTTGGAACTCCTGGACCATCATATTTTAATATTTGCATCACTGATGGAAAAAGGCTCCTAGCAAGCCGTTACTGCACTGATAAAAACGAGATCCCTGAAACCATGCATTACTCAACTGGCGAGCGCTATTATATTGAAAATGGACATTTACACATGCAAAAAGAAAATGGCAAATCTCATAGCTTACTTGTATCTTCTGAAAAACTAACTAATTTTAATGACGATTGGCATGACTTACCAATAAACCACTTAATGTTAGTAGATTCAAGCCTAAAAATAGATTTTTTACCATTGCCTTAAGCTGCAACTGCTACCGTAGCAATATTATCTAACTCTTGTATAGTGAATCCTTATGTCCTGTCTTTATTTTTCCAGCACTGCATGTTATTCTTTTTTTGTAACTACTCACCAAAATACGAATTAAAGCCACCACGATTTAATCGCGAGCTTGACCGCAAGGATTTGGTATAAAGGAAATAATATCAATGAAAAATTATAAAAAAATAACAACAATACTAGCGGCATTAAGCCTATGTTTATTTAGTTGTCTCATTTCTGGATGCATTGATCTTGCAGCTAATTATAGTAGAGAAAAAAATGCAGCCCTTAATAAAACCAAATATAATAAGGGCCAAATTTATTCTATGCGTGGAGGGCTTGGTGGTATTTTTAGTATTGGTATGAATCGGCTTGAAGATACCTTTGAGGATAAATACCACATTCATGCAAAATCGACTACATGGTTCAAAGCACACTCATTATCTAAAACCATTATTAAACGTTATAAAGCTCATGAAATAAACGGGCCGATTATATTAATAGGTCATTCACTCGGAGCTAATGATCAAATTAAAGTAGCTAAGAATTTAGATCGTGAACATATTCCTGTGGCCTTACTTCTGACTATTGACGCAGTTTCACCACTTCCAGTCCCTCCTAACGTTAAGGAAGTATATAATATTTATAAGCCGTCCTATATACCATTTTTTAGTGGTCAAAAGGTAAAGGCGATGGATCCTTATGTTACTAAAGTTACCAATCTAAACGTAGGTAATATGGGGGCTCATGTAAACCATTGGACAATTACTCTGGATCAAGAAATTAGAAAATTAATGGATGAAAAAATTCTTGCTTCTCTTAAAATAAGTAATTAACTAATCAATAATTATATGTAGGTTGGGCCAAGGCTCAATGGCACTACCTTAAGCAATTACAGGTACAGAAATACGTCTTTGCTAACGCTCGCAAAGACGGAAAATCAGCTTAGGCTACCGGTTCTTTTACCGGGCATTTACATGAAGGGGTTACTTGCTTAGCTTGTAAACTTGCAATTGCTAATCCGCGCACACCTTGGCCGGATGGGGCTGCTGCAAATTGTAAAATTATCTCTAAATTTTGCTTCTGTACGACTTGGCCATTTTTATATACAACTAAAATAGGCATAGTCGCTTCCCAATATTCTTGATTAATCTTTTTTATTTTAGGCGGCATAGTAGCTACTGCACTAACATAATAATTGTTTGTTGTTACAGCCTCAGATAGTTTAGAATCAATAAGTGCTTTACTATAATTGATCCAGCCTTTAGCATTAAAATAAACTGCGATCTGTTTTTGTCGTTCTAGAAAATTTTTATAATTATAAGTATAAGTTGCGACTATCGCCTCATTTGCCCAAACAGCAAGTGACGTATCATCAGCTGCAGCTATTACATTACATGGTAAAATAAATAGTGATAAACAAAGTAAAATTACTCGGTAATAAATCATTATAATCCTTAGTGATTTAAATATTAATATATAATACTCAATCTATGAATATTACTCAAAATATAAATGAGTAATTAATTAAAGGTCTAAGGCCGTGATTTAGGAGAGGCATAGTGGTGGTTAACAATCGTTTTTACTTCGCTAATCGCGAAAATGTTAGCCGATTTATGAATCGCTGGGATTTATTATTAGTAATTTTAATACTATCTATTATTTTCTTCATAGGCCTAGCTGGCAGGCAAATGGCTACGCCCTACTCATTAGGCACACAGATACCAATTTCAATTAATCCATCAAAGTTACCATTTTATGCCATTAATACCGTATTACGCATGTTTATTGCTTTAATTTTTTCAATAGTCTTCACCTTTATTTTTGGCGCACTTGCGGCTAAAAATAAACGTGCTGAGCAAATTATCATTCCTGCGATTGATATTTTACAATCAGTGCCAGTTTTAAGTTTTTTAGCAATAACCGTAACCGGGTTTATTAGTCTTTTCCCTGGTAGCTTATTAGGCCCTGAATGTGCTTGTATTTTTGCTATTTTTACAGCACAAGCTTGGAATATTACTTTTAGTTTTTACCAATCACTTAAATTACTACCAGCTGATTTATGCGAAGCCGCTGCAATGTTTCAACTATCATCATGGCAACGCTTCTGGAAAATTGAGGTGCCTTACTCAATGCCAGGATTATTGTGGAATATGATGATGTCGATGTCTGCTAGCTGGTTTTTTGTGGTAGTGTCGGAAGCAATCTTAGTCGCCCATCAAAATATTCGCTTACCAGGAGTAGGTTCCTACATTGCGGTTGCCATTGAGCAGCGCAATATATATGCTGTGGGCTATGCCATTCTTACGATGATGGTGGTAATTTTTCTTTATGATCAAATATTATTTAGGCCGCTTGTTGCATGGTCTGAAAAATTCAAAACGGAACCCACAGCTGATGAAGAAGAATATAATTCTTGGTTGATTGATCTTATCCGTAGAAGCTGGCTGATGGTGCACTTTGATGAAGGATTATCAAGATTTAAAGATCGCTTCATCAATGCTAATTTCTTAAGCAAAAAAGGGCCAAAAATAACAAAAGAAATCGATCTTAATCGCCAAAAGCAAATCGATTGGTTATGGAATATTGCTATTTTATTATCTATCCTAACTGCGGGATATTTATTTTTTCAGTATATTCTTTCTTTTTTAAAAGCAAAAGAAATTATCCATGTGTTTTTATTAGGGGCCGCAACAGCCTCGCGGATAATTATATTAATAATCTTAAGCTCTTTAATTTGGATCCCCGTTGGAGTTTGGATAGGATTACGCCCAGGAATCTCGAAAAAAATTCAGCCTATTATTCAATTTCTTGCAGCTTTCCCGGCCAATCTATTTTATCCCCTTTTTGTTATTGCTATCGTTGAATTTCATTTAAATGTAGAAATATGGCTTACACCACTTATGATTTTAGGTACACAATGGTATATATTATTTAATGTTATTGCCGGTGCCTCGATGATTCCTAGAGAGCTATATTTAGCTTCAGAGAACTTTGGCGTAAAAGGATGGCTTTGGTGGAAGAGACTTGCGCTGCCTGGCATTTTCCCTTATTACATAACTGGTGCTATTACTGCAGCAGGCGGTTCTTGGAATGCGAGTATTGTTGCTGAGTGGGTAAGATGGGGAGACACCACACTTAAAGCAACTGGCCTTGGTGAGTATATCCAAGCGAATACAATTGATGGTGACTTTCCAAAACTTGCTTTAGGAACAGTGATAATGTGCATCTATGTGTTATTATTTAATCATTTAATCTGGCGGCCTTTATATCGCTTGGCAGAAGAACGTTTTAATTTCAATTAAGGCAGTTAATTTATGCAAATGTCTGAAACAATTATTGAAACTACAAATTTGCGTAAAGCTTTCAAAAAAGCGGCCGTGCAAGATTTATTGGTACTTGATGATATTAATTTTAATTTGCAAGTTGGCGAAATTGTAGCTTTGCTTGGAAAATCAGGCTCTGGCAAGTCAACCTTACTTCGCATTATTGCAGGCCTTACAAATCCTACATCAGGTGAAGTTAAATATCGTGGCCAACGCGTAACCAAGCCAGTTCCTGGTATTGCCATGGTTTTTCAATCTTTTGCCTTAATGCCTTGGCTTACTGTGCTAGAAAATGTTGAGTTAGGCCTTGAAGCGCAAGGAGTTGGCCGCGAAGAACGCCGACATCGCGCCATTGAAGCGATTGATACTATCGGTTTAGATGGATTTGAATCAGCCTACCCTAAAGAATTATCAGGCGGAATGCGACAACGAGTTGGTTTTGCTAGAGCTTTAGTTATTAATCCTGATGTATTATTAATGGATGAACCATTTTCAGCTCTTGATGTTCTAACTGCAGAAAATCTAAAATCAGATTTATTACGCCTATGGCAGGAGAAAAAAACTAATACCAATGGGATTTTATTAGTTACTCATAACATTGAAGAAGCAGTTATGCTTAGCGATAGGATTGTAATTCTTGGCTCTGATCCTGGCCATATCTCTGCAGATTTAAAAGTATCAATTGCTCAACCGCGAAATCCCGCAACACCTGAATTTAGAAATCTAGTTGACCAAATTTATTCTCTAATGACGGCAGGATCGGGTGAAAAAGCAAAACATCCTCATCGCGAAAGACAAATTGGGCTCGGATATCGTTTACCAAATGTTGATCCTTCTGAATTATCTGGATTAATTGAAACCATGCAATCATTTGAAGATAAAATTGATTTACCTGAGCTTGCTGATGAGCTAATGATGAATGTTGATGATTTATTCCCTATTTTAGAAACTTTAGAAATTTTAGGTTTTGCTGTGGTTCTTGATGGTGATATTCACTTATCTGATCTTGGCAAGAAATTTTACGAGGCAGATCTTCACGAACGCAAATTAATATTTGGTGAAAGATTATTAGATAAAGTACCTCTTGCGCATTATATTTCTAAAATTTTGGATGAGAAAATTGGACATCAGGTATCTGAAGAGCGATTTTTATCTAAGCTTGAAGATTTTTTAAGCGAAAAAGAAGCAGAAAGAGTATTACGCACAATGATAGACTGGGGACGCTACGCCGAACTTTTTGCCTACGACTTTAATACAGGGATATTGAGCTTAGAAAATCCAGGGATTTCTTTAGACAATTGATAATGTCGAACTGGTGGGCACGCTATAGCTCATATCATTACCCACAAATTTTGCTAGTCCGTGTAGCCTTGATGCAGCAAAGCGTAATCAAGGTTTATAAACTAAAGACCTGGGTTATACCCTGTCTTTGTTTTTTAGAATGAAAACCTTGATTACGCTTTGCTGCATCCATATCGTTCCCCACAAGTCTGATGATCCTTGATGGGACTGCATTGTCTGGAGGAATCCGAGCCACGACCGTTAGGGAGTTTGGTTCTTAAGATCTCCACTCCCTAACGAGGTAGCTGTAATCTTCAATTCGGATAAGAGGGCTTCTTAAACAAATGAAGAAGAAGTGTTCGGCGTAAGATTGGTCGTAATCCTGACTATTGCGGCAGGAAGGTAGGGTTTTGTATGGAATAATGCATTATCC
>CAMDMN010000006.1 GCA_945901965.1 Legionella genomosp. 1
CATTGCGACCCGCAGGTGAAGCAATCCAGCGACCTACACCAATGTCGTGGGATTGCGTCCCTACGGTTCGCAATGACGGAACTAATTAGCTTAGCCAACCCTTACCCGCTGGAATTACATCTTATCCTATTTCAAGGCGCGTCTTAATATTTTACCTACATTTGTTTTTGGTAATTCATCATAAAATTCGATAATTTTTGGAACTTTATATGCAGTTAAATGTTCTCTTGAGTATTTTATTATTTGTTCTGCGGTTAATGATGGATCTTTTTTTACAATACATGCCTTAACACGTTCCCCAGAATCATCCTCATTTACACCGATTACGCCTACTTCTAAAACCCCAGGAATCATGCTAATTACTTGTTCAACTTCATTGGGATATACATTAAAACCAGAAATTATAATCATATCCTTTTTTCTATCCACTAAATAGATATAGCCTAATTCATCAAATCTTGCGATATCTCCTGTTCTCAAATAATGATCAGGCCAAAATAAATTTTCCGTTTCTTCAGGTTTTTGCCAGTATCCTTTTGTAACCTGTGGACCTTTAACACATAGTTCTCCTGCTTCACCAATTGCAAGTTCCTTACCTTGACTATCTCTTATTGAAATATCAGTAGAAGGTAAAGGTAAACCAATACTTCCATTATATTCAGGAAGATACATTGGGTTAATCGTAACTGCAGGACTTGTTTCTGTAAGTCCATAAGCCTCAAGAACGCGAGTTTTAGTAATTTCTTGCCATTTTACCGCGACAGATTTTTGTAAAGCCATTCCACCAGAAAGAGCGAGTTTAAGCTTAGAAAAATCTACTTCGCCAAACTTTGGATTATTTAGTAAAGCATTAAATAAAGTGTTTACGCCGGTAATTGCGGTAAATTGGGAATTTTTCACTTCTTTAATAAAATTAGTAATATCCCGAGGATTTGTTATTAAAATATTTTTTGCACCAAAATGTAAAAATGTGAGACAGTTAGCGGTTAGTGAAAATATATGATAAAGAGGAAGGGCGGTTACGATTATATCTTTATCACCAACTGAAAGAGGAGAAATCCATGATGAAGCTTGTAATACATTAGCTATCATATTTTCATGTGTAAGCATTGCTCCCTTGGCAATTCCTGTGGTCCCTCCGGTATATTGTAGTAAGGCTATATCTTGATGCTGTAACTCTATCGGTTTAAAAGTGTTTTTAGCACCACAGATCATTGCTTTATTATATTTAAGTGATTGAGGTATATAATACTTAGGTACTAATTTTTTAATATATTTAACTACAAAATTAACAATATTTCTTTTAATAAAAGGGAAGGCATCGCCTAGATCTGTTACTACTACATGTTTAAGATTGGGTATTTCTGGAAGAGATTTCTCAATGGTATAGGCAAAATTAGCAAGTACAATAATAACTTCTGTGCCAGAATCCTTTACTTGGTGTACAACTTCATCACAGGTATATAAGGGATTCATATTTACTGCAATAAAACCTGCACGAAGAATTGCGAAAAAAACTATCGGGTATTGTATTAAATTAGGCATCATTATCCCGATGCGAGTACCTTTTTTCAAATTTAAATTCTGTAAGTATGATGCAAACTGCAGGCTATATTTATCAAGTTCAGCATAAGTAATAGTAAAATTCATATTAGAATAAGCAATATCATTTGCATATTTATGACAAGCTTCATCAAATAAATGTACTAAGGAAGAATATTGAGACGTATTGATTTCATGCGGTACTCCCTGTTGATATTGCTTAAACCAAAATTTTTCCACGTGATTTGCCTTCTGTTATTTATTAGTGCGTGTTAGTATAAACAAAAACTAAAGCCATGGATATCGGGTCTATGTCAGATAATACATTGAAATCACAAGCATTTAAATTAAAAGGTAGACTTTATACTTTAACGGTCATGCAGATCTTAAGCGTTAATTTTAAAGCCTTTGAGCAGCAATTGGCAGAAACAGTAGCAAAAGCACCGCTTTTATTTGAAAGGGCGCCTGTTGTACTTGATTGCACAGCTATTGATGATGCTAATTTTTCTCTGCAAGACTTTTGTCAAACAATGCGAGAATATGGATTAATTCCTGTAGCTATCCAAGGTGGAAATTCTTTAATTGAGACTTTAGCTCAATGCCAAGGTCTTGCTGTGATTTCTTCTAATTCCAGTCATGATAAACCATTACAGAATAAGATTGAGGAAGTTAAACGTAATACTACTGAAACAATAAAAACAAAATTATTAACCAGTCCAGTTAGATCTGGTCAACAAGTGGTTAGTAAGGGCGGAGATCTTGTTATAACTGCTGCGGTTAGCCATGGAGCTGAATTATTAGCTGATGGCAATATCCATGTATATGGAGCTCTACGAGGGCGTGCTTTAGCAGGTATTGCTGGTGATAAAAATGCTCGGATTTTTTGTCAATCATTAGAAGCGGAATTAGTATCAATTGCCGGTTATTATCGCTTACGCGATGCAATTGAACATATGACTGGCCCTTGTCAAATTTACCTTCAGGATGATCATATTCAAATAGAATCATTATGATTGAAGCTGTATTTATTTCAGATCTTCATTTGAATCCAAATGATAGTGCAATTTCAACTCGCTTTAATGATTTTATAAGTTGGGCTGCTAAAAACACTAAGTCTTTATATATACTTGGTGACTTTTTTCATGTTTGGCCTGGTGATGATTTTATTGATTCATGGAGTTATGATATTGCTATGCAATTATCATCACTTGCTAGTAAAGGAATTAATCTATATTACATGCATGGTAACCGCGATTTTTTATTAAATGGGCGCTTTGCAAAGCTTGCGGGTTTTACGATATTACCAGAGCCTTCTTTAATTAATTTTGATAATAAAAAAGTTTTATTGGTACATGGTGACCGATATTGTACTAACGATAAAGGACATGTTTTATTACGGCTTATTACGCGAAATAAAGTTTTCCCTTTTTTATTTTTAAAAATCCCTTTGAAAGTCCGTAACTTTTTTGTCAATCTTATAAGGCAATCTAGTGCAAAAAATCGTAATAAAACTACAAGTTATATGGATATTGTTTTAAAAGATATGTTATCGCATATGGATAAATTAAATAGCACAATTTTAATCCATGGCCATATTCATAAGCCAGGTCTTAATATCCATAAAGAAAATTCTAAAATTTATTATCAGTATGTATTAAGTGATTGGGATGACAAACCGCAGATTTTGTGCTACGATAACACAAAGGGTTTTTATTTTGTTCGAGAGTTTTAGGGGGTAAATATGCCAACAGATGACATTAAATTGGAAAGATATAAAAAATATTACGTAGAGAGGCTTCATGTAATATTCAAAGCTGCTATTGATGAAAAATTTAAACAAGATTTAGCTTCTAATGTGAATCTTAAAGGCTTAACTAGAAAAAGTGTTTTTGAAAAAAAAGAAATTGAAATAAGGGAGAAATATCTAGAAGCATCAAAGGAGTTAGATGAAGCCACTAAAAGGTTGAAACAAAATATACAAGGATATGAAAATTTAATGGCCGTTATGTTGTCTTGTGTGTCTTGGTGTCGCGCATTATTTGAGCAACTAAGGCATGGTAACTTTATATCTAGCATTGTATTAAATACCGAAATTATAGGATTAGGAAAAAACATACAAGAGATGATAGATGAACGTCGTTCTAAATCAGATCAAGAAAGCGAAGAAAAAAAATTATCTAAAGCATTTAAATTAGAGAATTATATTCCTAAGTCAAATGTAACTATAGAATATTATGGAGCTGAATTTAAAATTGATTTTGGCCCTGATTTCAAAGGAGACCTAAAGATTGCTAATGATTTAATGAACAAATTATTAGAACATTATTTGGGCGTAGAGGGTTATGAAAAAGATGCTAGTGGTGTTTATCAAAATAAAACTGATGGTGCTCAATTAACAGAAGAAATTTTTGCAAATATGCGAGAAGATTTATATAGGAATATAGAGTCGGTTTCAGACCAAAATATAAGTAGTATGCTTCCATAATAAACTTTGTATATCAGAGAATTTCTCTATCCACCATTCCTGCATGCGCAGGAAGGGTGGATAAACTCCTTAAGTTACACTTTAATTAAATAATCTACGATTTTACCCGTATTTCATTATGGCTTTATAGCGTTTGTATGTTTATACTAAATTATTAAGTCTCTATAATAGTAATTTGGAGTCAAAATGAATGTAGAATCTACTGAGTTAGATTTATCCCCATGGTTTTCAACGTATAGCGTTATAACTGCAGAACGAGTACTAGGCTTATTAAATATCCATCTTGATAGTAATGAAATATCACAAGCAGTAAAAAACCCAATTAATATTTATTATCTATTATTACGTGTGCCAATTAAGAATATTTTTAATGGCATTATATTAACACAAGCTCAAGACTACCAAGTTTACGCGCAAAAATTATTTATCGATTATCTTTTATCAAATGAAACAGCTAAATCTGAAGAATCCCAAGGTTTTAATACTAGAGAAAGTTTAGAAAAAGAACGTGAGTCACTGGTTAATTTAGGAAATGAGTTTAATGATTTAGAGTTTAATCATCAAACCTTAATCGCAGAAAGTCAAAATAGTTTAGTGCCCTATGCTAAAAAGCTGCAAGATATATTAAGGTCGGCAGCAAGTGGACTGAAAAAAATCTTAAATGAGCAAGGCGTTTCTAAGGATGAACAAATAGTTTTTCGTGCAATCAGAGAAGCGATTAGCAATTATGAAAAATTAGATAATGAAATTTTATCTAATTCATCAATATTTTGGAATAAATTAACAAAATTACTTGAGATTAAGTTAAGAGATGAACAAAAAGAACAGTTTTCAAGTATATTATCAGGGTTTAATAGTTTAAGAGATGAAATTAACAATACTTTAATTTCATATTTAGAGAGAGCAGGTGATATGGAAATTAATTTAAAAAGCTATCGCAGCCAATTTTATAATATTATTTTAAGATCGACTGAACTTATTAACATGTTACCTGATTACTATATAGATAGAGAAAAAGACCAAGAAAATCGTGGTCAGTTATATTTTGATTCTAATCTTGGGGAATAAGAGTATTTTCTGGTATAATGCTCAATTTTATTTGGAGCATTAAGTCATGACAAAAGAATTAACCTTATCAATTATTAAACCAGATGCAGTTGCTAAATCAGTTATCGGTCAAATTTATACACGTTTTGAGCAAGCAGGATTAAATATTATTGCTGCAAAAATGACACAATTATCCCGCGAGCAAGCTGAAGGTTTTTATGCAGTACATAAAAGCAGACCTTTTTTTAATGACTTAGTTTCTTTTATGATTTCAGGTCCAGTTATTATTCAAGTCCTCGAAGGGCAAAATGCGATTATGAAACATCGTGATATAATGGGTGCAACTAATCCTAAAGAAGCAGCTCTTGGAACTATTCGCGCTGATTTTGCTGATAGCATTGATGCAAATGCAGTTCACGGTTCTGATAGCAGTGAAACAGCAGCACAAGAAATAGCATATTTTTTCGAGCCGCATGAGCTTTGCAGTCGAGGATAATTTTTTGAATAATAATCAAAAAATAAATTTATTAAATTTTAATTATCAGCAAATGCGTAACTTTGTTAGTGATTGCGATGAGAAGCCTTTTCGCGCGCAACAACTGATGCAGTGGATACATCAATTAGGCATTAATGATTTTTCTAAAATGACCAATTTGGGTAAGGTTTTGTGCGCCAAACTTACTCAAATTGCTGAGATTCGATTGCCTGAAATTATAAGCACCGAAAAATCTAGTGATGGTACGCATAAATGGTTAATAAAATTAGATTGCGGTAACTGTATTGAAACGGTATTTATCCCTGAAGAAAAACGTGGCACTCTATGTGTTTCATCACAAGTAGGGTGCGCATTAAACTGTAGTTTTTGTTCAACCGGCAAGCAGGGTTTTAATAGAAATTTAACGGCTGCTGAAATTATTTCCCAAGTTTGGCTTGCAGCTCGGGCATTATCTAATAAAAATGGAATCCATGATAAAAGGGTTACTAATGTAGTAATGATGGGAATGGGTGAGCCATTATTAAATTTTGATAATGTAGTTACAGCTATGGATATCATGATGGATGATATTGCTTATGGTCTATCAAAGAGACGAGTAACTCTTAGTACTTCAGGTATTATTCCTGAAATGCAGAAATTACGCGAGATTAGTCCTGTATCTCTTGCTGTTTCTCTTCATGCGCCATCTGATTTATTGCGTAATGAATTAGTACCTGTAAATAAAAAATATCCTTTGGCTCAATTGATGGATGTTTGTAGAACTTATTTTGCGAATGAACCTAAAAGAGTTGTTACTTTTGAGTATGTTATGTTAAAAGGTGTAAATGATTCACCTGAGCATGCACAAGAGCTTATTAAATTATTGCATAATGTTCCAGCTAAGGTTAATTTAATTCCTTTTAATCCATTTCCACTTACACAATATGAGCGTTCTTCCAAAACAGTAATTGATGCATTCCGTAACCAACTTATTGCCAAAGGTATTAATACCATTACACGTAAAACACGTGGTGATGATATTGATGCAGCTTGTGGGCAATTGGCTGGGGAGGTTAAAGATAGAACAAGTCGCTCAAAAAGATGGATTAAATTAAATTTTACAGAAAAAGAAAACTTGGTTTCTAATCTTTCATAATAGTAGTGTAGCCTGGTTGCTTGCAACCGGGATTTATCAAAATGTAATTCTGGTTGCAAGCAACCAGGCTACCAACCCGATCTATTACAAAAACTTGTTCGTCGAGTAATAGAGTTTTATTAAGTTCACGGTTATAATGTTTGACTTAATTAAATTATTGAGAGTATTTTGTGTTTTTTCGTTATTTTTTGTTTATTATATTTCTAATATTACTTCAGTCATGTAATAAAGCTGAAATATCAAAAAGTGATGTTGTAAGAATTAAAACGTCAAAATTAAATGAAGCTGCTACTTATAATACTCAATTAGGTTTAACATATCTTAAACAAGGTGATAGAGTACGGGCAAAAAGGAAGTTATTTTTAGCCTTAACAGAAGCACCTAACTCTCCATCGGTTAATGCAGCGTTAGCTTATTTTATGGAAAAGTCTGGCGAAATAGGTGAGGCTACAAAATATTACAAAAAAGCTATAGTTCTATCGTCTAGATCTGGCGCACAATTGAATAATTACGGTGCTTTTTTATGTCGCCATGGTCAATATAGAGAAGCTGAAAATTATTTTTTAAAAGCAGTTAAAGATAATACGTATGAACATACAGCTGGTGCTTATGAGAATGCTGGCTTATGTGTGAAAGCAATACCAGATCTTATTGCTGCTACTAAATATTTTAATAAAGCACTAGTGCAAGATCCTTCACTAAATCAATCTTTATATGAATTAGTGAATATTGAAATGGCGCAAAAGCATAATAAAGAGGCTCTGTTATATTTGCAAAAATATCATAATCTTTCTTTAAATGATAAAATATTGCTTGGTATGGGGATAAAGTTAGCAAAAAAAGAAGGTAATATTGCATTAGAAAATTATTATAATGAAAGATTAAATACTATTACAAAAAATTCGTGAGGAAAAAATGAATACAACATTAATAATGGATGAAAATGATATTGCTGCAGAAGGTAGTCCAGGAGCTATTTTGGCGGCTGTTCGTTTAGATAAGGGATATACTGTCGAATATATTGCGGGTAAATTACATCTTCGCGTTAAAGTTATTGAAGCGCTAGAGCTTGATGATTATAAAAATTTACCAGAGCCTGTATTTATCAAGGGTTATTTAAGAGCATATGCTAAATTGGTTGGAGTAAATCCTGAGCCATTAATTAAAACATTTAATGATTTATACAAAATAGAAAAACCAGCTGAAAAAGCATTGTGGCAAAGTCGACGTGTAACTAATAGAGCTGAATTCGCTATTAAATGGTTTACTGGTTTTTTTGCGGTAGTAGTACTAATTGCCGTATCAATGTGGTGGTATACAAATAAAGATAATGAACGTTTATTTACAGCATCAGTAAAGCAGGAAGATGCATCTATAAATAAAACAGAGACTGAAATTAGATTAACTGATCTATCAAAGATGAGATCACTTATATCATCACCTAATCAATTTGATTCTGCGGAGAAGTAAGTGGCACAACTTATTCAAGCTATTCGTGGAATGAATGATGTAATGCCCGCGGAAAGTTATTTATGGAGATATTTAGAAAATATATTTGCTCATTGTTTTCGTGCTTATGGTTATCAGGAAGTTAAACTACCATTATTAGAAAGTACTCAATTGTTCAAACGAACTATTGGGGAAATAACTGATATTGTAGAAAAGGAAATGTACACATTTAATGATTTAAATGGTGATAGTTTAACTCTTCGCCCAGAAGGTACAGCAGGTTGCGTAAGAGCATGTCTCGAACATGGATTATTACATAACCAACAACAAAAATTATGGTATTATGGCCCCATGTTTCGGCATGAGAAGCCACAAAAGGGACGTTACCGGCAATTTTATCAATTTGGAGCTGAGGTATTTGGTAGTGTAGGTGCGGGAATTGATCTAGAATTAATCGCAATTTGTCGGCGATTATGGGAGATGCTTGGTTTAACTCATGAGCTAGAATTACAAATAAATACTTTAGGTACGATAGAAGAAAGAAATGATTATAAAGAAATCTTAGTTAGTTATTTAAAACCTAACTTTGATAAACTTGATGAAGATAGTAAAAGACGATTGGATAAAAATCCATTAAGGATTTTAGATAGCAAAAATCCTAATATGCAATCATTGATTGCAAATGCACCTAAGTTGATGGATGTTTTAGGTGAAGAGAGTAAAGAACATTTTAATAATTTTTGCCAAGGATTAAATGAATTAGGTATTAAATATACTATTAATCCTCTGCTGGTAAGGGGTTTAGATTATTATGGCCACACAGTATTTGAATGGGTAACTGATAAATTAGGAAGTCAGGCAACTGTTTGTGCAGGCGGGCGCTATGATAGATTAGTTGAACAATTAGGTGGAAATCCAACGCCTGCTGTTGGTTTTGCAATTGGCGTAGAACGATTAATATTATTAATACAAACATTAAATAACATTGATATAGAGGAAGTCACCCCTCAAATATTTATAATTGCGGTAGGGCATAATGCATTAATTAGAGCCTTAGTAATTGCTGATAATTTACGTAATAGCGAGAGAAATTTCTTTGTGTCGGTAAATACAGCGGGTGGAAGTTTTAAAAGTCAGTTTAAAAAAGCAGATAAATCTGGGGCTAGATTAGCATTAATTATCGGCGAAGATGAATTACGAGATAAAACTATTAGTATTAAAGATTTACGTTGTGCCTCAGATCAAGTTAATATAGCTCAAAATGAATTGAATGATTATATAACAACATATTTGCGTTAAGTTTTGGAGAAAATTATGTCAGTCTATATGACCGAGGCGGAACAGCTAGAAGTTATAAAAAAATGGTGGAAACGCTACAATAATGTAATAATTATATCGTTTTCAGTTATTTTATTAGCTATTTCTGGTTATAAATACTGGAATTGGCATCAAGAGAAAACAATACAGCAAGCATCTAGTACTTATGAACAACTCATGATTTCTTTTTCAAATCATGATAATCGATCTGTTCGTGGGTATGCTAATCAATTAATAAACGATTATGGTAAAACTACTTATGCTGATGCAGCAAGGCTTACCTTAGCTAAATTATATGTTTTACGTGAAAAATATGCCAAAGCTGAAGATGAGCTTAAATATGTGGCTCTTAATTCTACCATGCCTTCTTTAAAGCAAATTGCAAAAATAAGGATGGCACGGTTATTAGCTACGCAAAAATTATATGATAAGGCGCTTCAAGAATTATCTACTGTTGAAAGTTCAGTTTATGTTCCAGTAATAAACGAGTTAAAAGGTGATATTTATGCTGCAGATGGCCAATATCAATCTGCTGTTGAATCTTATCGAATGGCAATAAAAGAAGCCCAAGTTAATGGTATGGGTAATCTATTTCTGGAAATGAAAACAAATGAATTAACGGCTTTAACTCAATCAATGAAAGTTAGAGATACAAAAATTAAAACAGCTTAAAGGAAACTGCTCGGGATGACGTGCGAGTTAAGTTTAAAATTTAAATTGGATTATGAGGATTTATGCTACATCTAAAACGTAAATTACTTCTTTTAGGAATATGTCTTTTAGTGCAATCCTGCACATTATTAGATGATTATATGTTAGGAAAAGATAATACTATTAAACCAACGCCGCTTGCTGAAATTAAGCCTAAATTAACATTAGTAGAAAAATGGTCAATTACGACTGCTAAACCTAGTAAAGCTAGCTCTTATTTAAAATTAAAGCCTGTTATAAAAGGTAATATTATTTATATTGCCAATGCAAGAGGCAAAGTAGATGCGGTCAATAAAGAGTCTGGTAAAATTATATGGTCAAAACAACTACCAAATAGCATAATTAGTGGACCTACTGTGGCTCACGGTTATATTGCATTAGGGACAAATCATTCTACTGTAATTTTACTTCGTGAATCTGATGGTGAACAATTACATAAGTTTAAGACTTCAGGTGAAGCTCTTTCAAAACCTGCAATCATTAGTGATAAAATTATTATAAAAACTATTGATGGATATTTATATGGCTTTGATTTAAAAACAGGTAAAAAGATTTGGGGTGCTGAGCACGGTTCTCCTAGTTTAATTTTAAAAGCAAGTTCATCACCAGTTATTATGAATAAATTAGCAATAGTAGGTTTTTCTGATGGAAAATTAGATGCTATTGACACCGAAACTGGACGTATAATTTGGCAACGATCTATTGCATATGCTAATGGCTCATCTGATGTAGAGCGATTGGTTGATATTGATGCTGATCCAATAATACGTGGTGATATTGTATATTTAGCTAGCTATCAAGGTTATATTGGAGCTCTTTCTTTAACTGATGGCCAATTTATCTGGAGAAAAGCCGGTTCTGTTTATAAAAATATGACTGTTGATAATTCAACCTTATATATAACCGATAGTAATGATGTTCTTTGGGCTATTAATAGAAATGATGGAAAAGTAAAATGGAAGCAATTAGCGCTTAAAGGACGCGGATTAACTGAACCTACATTATTAGGAAACCGATTAGTTGTAGGGGATAAATCCGGATTTTTACACGTATTATCAACTAGCAGCGGGGAGTTTCTTGCACGTAAAGCACTCATCGGAGCTATTGATATTTCACCCGCTATATCAGGAAATAACATTTATGTTATGACTGCCAATGGTAATTTGAGTAAGTTAACTGCGAGTTAAATTTAATGATCCCTGTTATTGCTTTAGTAGGCAGACCAAATGTCGGCAAGTCTACGCTATTTAATCGTTTAACTAAAAGCCAAGATGCTTTAGTTGCTGACTTTCCTGGGTTAACTAGAGATAGGCAATATGGTGACGCTGTATTTAATAATAAACCTTTTATAGTTATTGATACTGGTGGAGTAGGTGTTGACGATATTGCTGTTGACGCTCTTATGTCAAAGCAATCAGAATTTGCACTTAATGAAGCTGATTTTGTATTTTTCATAGTTGATGGTCGTGCTGGATTAACAGCAGTTGATCAAACTATCGCTGCACGTCTTAGAAAGATATCCAAACCAATTTATCTTATTGTAAATAAAATTGATGGATTAGATGAGGAAATCGTTTGTGCTGATTTTCAATCTTTAGCATATCCTGAAATTTATGGAATTTCAGCTTCGCATGGTAGGGGAATATCTAACTTATTAGAAAATGTTACTGAATTCTTCGAGCCAATTTCAGAGTTAAATTTAGATAAAGATGCAATAAAAATTACCTTTGCTGGAAGACCAAATGTTGGTAAATCAACTTTAATAAATCGCATACTCGGTGAAGAACGTGTTGTAGTTTATGATATGCCTGGTACCACAAGAGATAGTATTGCTATTCCTTTTGAAAGAGATGAAAAAAAATATATTTTAATAGATACTGCAGGCATTAGAAGACGCGCACGAGTTAATGAAAAAATTGAAAAGTTTTCGGTAATAAAAACCCTCCAAGCCATAAAAGAATCAAATGTCTGCGTATTAATATTAGATGCACAAGATGGTTTAACAGATCAAGATTTACATTTATTAGGTTTTATAATCGAATCTGGGAAGGCCTTAGTTATAGCCTTTAATAAATGGGATGATTTGCCTATAGAACAAAAAGATCTAATCCATAAAGAATTAGATAGACGGTTACAATTCGTGCAATTTGCAAAAATTCGCTTTATATCTGCTTTACATGGATCTGGCGTAGGAATTTTATTTAAAGACATCGATCAAGCTTATAGATCAGCTACGCAAGTTATATCTACTCCACAAGTAACAAGATTATTAGAAGATTTAACCACTAAGCATACGCCACCTTTAGTTAATGGTAGACGAATTAAAATGCGATATGCACATGCTGGCGGTCAAAATCCACCACTTATTATTATTCATGGGAATCAGCTTGATTCATTACCTGATAGTTATAAACGCTATTTAATGAAAGCGTTTACCGAAAGTTTAAAGCTTGTAGGTACACCATTAAAATTAGAATTTAAATCTAATAAAAATCCATATAAAGATAGAAAGAATAAGTTAAATGAACGGCAACTTAAACAAAAAAGAAGAATGATTAAGCACGTAAAAAAACGCTAAATAAAATGTAGGGTGGGCAAAGCGATAGCGTGCCCACCAACAGTAGCCTGGTTGCAAGCAACCAGGGCTCCAATCAGGTAAATCTTGGTTGCAAGCAACCAGCAGTGCAGGCACTGAGTGCCCCCCCATCATTAAATAACTTTTAAAATCAAAATGATAAAAAAAAGTTATTTGGAAGGCTATGCTACAGTTGCTTGCGTATTCCGATAGGATCTATTACTCATAACATTGATATAAAGACCTGTTATAACCAAAATAGAAGTGAAAATTTTCCACGTTTCAAATGGTTCGTTCATTATTAAGACAGAACTTAACATACCAACTATTGGTACCAATAAAGTAAATGGTACTATTGTGCCCATAGGGTATTTCGATAATAACCAGTTCCATGAAATATACCCAACCAAAGTCGATAAACATACAGTATAAAGTAGTGATGAAATACCAATGATAGATACGTGATTATAACTATATATTATGCTACTAGGTCCTTCGATAATAAGAGTTAAAATCGCCATTGGTATAAAGGCTATGAAATTCCCCCAAATAACTAAAGAAATCATGTTTATTTTATTATTCATTTTAGTAATAAGATTACCTAGTCCCCACGCAGTAGCAGCGGCTAATATGCATAAAAAGCCTAGAAATGTAATATTATTTTGATCAAGATGTAAACCTACAAGACCTATACCAATAAATGATATTAAGGCGCCTATAATTTGCATTAATCTTGGTGTTTCACCCAGGGCAATATAGGCAAAAAATATACTAAAAAACATTTGTACTTGCATAATTAAAGATGCCATTCCAGGAGTCATGCCTATATGCATACCAACAAAAAGAAATGCAAATTGTAAAGCGAACATAACTATCCCATAGAGAGCAACTAATCTAAATAGCATAGCGGGTGGCTTAATAAAGAATATTGCGGGAACTGATGCTAATATGAAACGTAAAGAGCAAAGTAATAATGGGTGAAATTCAATAAGACTTAATTTTATAAAAATAAAATTAAGTCCCCAAATAGTTGCGACTAATATTGCTAAGAAAATATGAGGAACTGGCATAAGATAAGGCTTAAGTAAATTTTAATAT
The DNA here is from genome assembly GCA_945901965.1 of Legionella genomosp. 1. Taxonomy (GTDB): domain Bacteria; phylum Pseudomonadota; class Gammaproteobacteria; order Legionellales; family Legionellaceae; genus CAMDMN01. The sequence goes on from CAMDMN010000006.1 coordinate 13,856, forward strand.
ACATATAATAACTTACAATCTAACTATATTATATTAATTTGATCGTTGTTGTTTAACTGAACTTTTTTATAAAGAGCAAAGGCATCTAAATTTTTAACATTATTTATGTCTTTGCGAGCGTAAGCGAAGCAATCCAGTGGCCTTAAGGTTCACACAAAGGTAACCGGATTGCTTCACTTTGTTCGCAAAGACGATATGTAGATGACATTTAGATCATAAGTTGCGTTTACCCTGATTTTTCATCCAATTTTTATCCTTGTTAATTTTTAATTGTTAATTTATGCTGATAGTTAACCTACTTTATTTTTATTCCACTTCAATATCAAGAAGTAGGGATAACATATTATTACCAACAAATCACAAATTATTGTAGCCTTGATGCAGCAAAGCGTAATCAAGGTATTCATTAGACCAGATATATCCTAGATCTTTAGTTTATAAACCTTGATTACGCTTTGCTGCATCAAGGCTACATGTTCAAGAAAGATTTGTGGGTAATGATATTTCTATCGCTTTGCTGCCACTATTCTTATTGGCTAATTTTAGCCGTTGTGAGCACTATTGAATGCAATACCCAATTAAGTACTTTTATAAATTTTAATCTGTTACACTGATTAATGTTACTAAATTGATGATCTAAAACATGGCTAAAGATGATATCGATTATAAAAAAGATGCCATAAATATTTTGGAATCATCTCCTGATTTATATCTTATTTTAAATAAAAATTTAAAATAGTCGGGGTTACAGAATCTTATTTAGATGCCACGATGACTGAGCGTTCGAAAATAATAGGCCATGATATTTTTGACGTTTTTAAAGATGATCCTAAAGTTCCAGATTCTACAGGGGTTGATAATTTACGTTTTGCATTAAATCGCGTATTAATTAATAAAAAACCTGATGCGATGACCATTGAAAAATATGACATGCGCCGAAAAAAACCGGTTTAAATTATGAAATTCGTTTTTGGAGCTCGCAAAATACACCGGTATTTGATAAAAAAAATAATGTGAAATACATTATTCATCGCATATTCGATGTTACCCCATTTATTCAAGAAAAAGATGTTTCTGCTTTAATGGAAGCCGAAATGCATCGTCATATTAAAAATATTGATGAAGTAAATAAGCAGTTACGGATAACAGATGCAGTATATCATGCCATAATTAATGCCATTCCAGATGCCATGCTAACCATTAATAAAGAAGTAATTATAACTGATGTTAATAAAGCGTTAGAAATTCTTTTTGGTTATGATAGACATGAGCTATTAGGCCAACAAATGGAAATTTTAATGCCAGAGTCTTATCGCAGTCAGCATAAATCTAATATGGACAAATATTTTAAAGCACCAAAGTTAAGAGCTATGGGGGTTGGTAGAGAGTTATTTGGTGTTAATAAGAATGGTGATATTTTTCCTGTTGAAATTGGGTTAAGTCCTCTTGAATTAGAGAAAGAAAAGTTTGCAGTTGCAATTATTCATGATATTTCTTTGCGCGTTAATAATACAAAAAATTCACAAGTAAAAGAATATAATCTTAAAAAAGCAAATACCAAATTAATATCTGAAAAGCAAATTTTAGATATTAGTAATAAAAAAGGAATATTATTAACAGAGTTTAGTGAAACTCTTATTTCTTGTAAAAATAAAGAAGATATGATTGTTGTTATCTCATCATATGTTAGTAAATTATTAGATTTTAGCAAGGGAGTTTTTTATATCTTCGATTCAACCCATAAATACTTAGAGGCAAATAGTTCTTGGGGTGATATTGCTAATTACGATAAAATTATTAAATCCGATGAATGTTTGGCTATTAGATGCAGTGTTATTCATATAACCAGTGCCACAGAACCAAGTTCTTCATGCGATCATATTATGGAGATAAAGCAAGAAATTACTTGTGTCTGTGTTCCTCTTGTCGCACAAAATGAAATTTTCGGTTTAATATATTTAGAAATATCATCTATTAATCCTGATATACTAGATAATTTTAATCTGATTATTACTATGGTATCTAAAACTATTGCTTTAGCATTCATAAATGCTAACTTAAGAAATTTACTCCGAGACCAATCTATACGTGATTCTCTTACCGGTTTATTTAATCGTAGGTTTTTAGATGAATATCTAATTAAACAAGTTTTTTATGCAAAACGAAATAATCTCAATATTGCAATAATAATGTTTGACATTGATAATTTTAAAAATGTAAATGATACTTATGGTCATGATGTAGGGGATACTATTTTAGAAAAAATTGGTCATTTAATGACGCGCTTAACACGGGCTGATGACGTTATTTGTCGTTATGGTGGCGAAGAGTTTGTTTGTGTTTTACAAAATTGCTCATTAACTTTAGTTAAAAAAAGAGCTGAAGAGATAAGAAAAGAAATATCAAATATGACTAAGGGAAATTTGCCAAAAATTACAATCTCCTTGGGTATTAGCATGTATCCTACAGATGCAATAATGCCAAATGAACTTGTCGAAGCTTCAGATAAGGCATTATATCAATCTAAAAAAACTGGAAAAAATAAGGTTACTGCTTATTCTGACATGGATAAATAATTATATTTTTAATCTCTGAAATTATTAAATTGTAGTGGTAATTCAATATCAGATTTTTTTAAAAGGGCGATACAATCTTGTAAATCATCGCGATCTTTGCCAGTTATACGAACTTTATCACCTTGAATTGAAGATTGAACTTTGGTTTTAGCTTCTTTAATTAATTTAATAATTTCCTTAGCTGTTGGTTGCTCTATACCTTGCTTAAACGCCAAAGTTAAAGAATGAAACTTTCCACTATGAACTGGCTTATCTTCAATATCCACTCCTGATGAATCTACACCACGTTTAGTACATTGATTACGAAATAAATCTTCTAATTGACGCACCTGAAATTCAGATTCACTCTTTAAAGTGACAGTTAATTCTTTAAGATCAATAGTAGCAACAACATTACGAAAATCAAAACGTGAAGTTACCTCACGATTAGCATTTTCAACTGCATGACGAAGCTCTACTTCGTTAACTTCAGAAACGATATCAAAAGATGGCATTAGATAATCTCCACAAAGCATAAGTTAATTAATTATATTCTTTTTATTTTAAAAGTTACATATAATATTTATTAGATTAAATATTGTATGTAACTACGAAGTTACGTCATTCCGAGTGCAACGAGGGATCTCCATTTACAGAAAACCGCGCAACATTCAGGAGATCCTTCGCGCAAAAACACGCGCTCAGGATGACGTGCTGCTATTTTGCAGTTCTGCCTGAATTAAAAATATAGTCGATCATTGTAACTCTTAAGTTACGTCATCAAGAATAAGGTACGTCATCCTGAGTGAGTTACGTCATCCAGAATAAGGTACGTCATCCCGAGAGCAACGAGGGATCTCCATTTGCAGAAAACCGTGCAACATTCATGAGATCCTTCACGCAAAAAAAACGCGCTCAGGAAGACGTGTTGCTATTGTGAGTGTTAAAATACCAAGGTTATCCACAGTCTTATACTGATAATAATCTTTGCTTTCCAGGCTCTAGATCCTCTAATGCCCAATTATCAATACGATGTCTAATTAAACGTAAAGTTGGAAAACCTATGGCTGCTGTCATTTTTCGGATTTGGTGGTTTTTACCTTCTTCTAATACTATTTCTAGCCAACTGGTAGGTATAGACATACGAAAACGAACAGGTGGATCACGCACCCACACATTGGGAGCATCGATAATTTTTACTTCGGCGGGTAAAAATTGCAAATTTTTTAGCTTTAAACCTTCGCGTAATGGAGCCAACTGATTTTGAGAAGGTACTCCTTCAACTTGAACCCAATAGTATTTTTTTTTATTAAAACGAGGATGGCTTAATTTATGTTGCAAAACACCATCATCTGTTAATAACAGTAATCCTTCGCTATTTTTATCTAAGCGACCAGCCGCATAAAAGCCTCGCAACTTAATAAAATCAGCAAGGGTTTTTTCATCTTCCGTACCTGTAAATTGGCAAACGACGCCAAAAGGTTTATTAAATAACAAAAGTTGGCTCATTAAAGCTCACAGTTTTTTTAAGTTTGAACGTAACTCCCTAAGTACCTCATCCCGAGTGCAGCGAGGGATCTCCTTCGCATAAAAACACTCGCTCTGGATGACGTACTACTATGGAGTTACGTTTGAATTAATACTAATATAGTTCTTTATAGACCTAATGATAAATGCCTTGTTATACTGTGTCCAACCCATTATTATTATTTTGGTCATTCAAGGAGATTTTTATATGAAAAAAATATCAGCAATAGTCTTTACTATACTACTCATGGTTGGTATCGGAGCAGTTCACGCAGAAACCGCAGTAATTAAAACCAATTTAGGCAATATTACCTGTGAATTATATACAAAAGAAGCTCCAAACACCGTTGAAAACTTCGTGGGTTTAGCCACTGGAACAAAAGAATTTAATGATCCAACCACCGGGAAAATGGTTAAACGTCCATTTTATAATGGCTTAGTCTTTCATCGCGTGATTAGTGGATTTATGATTCAAGGTGGTGATCCACTTGGTAATGGAACTGGTGGGCCTGGTTTTCAATTTAATAATGAAAACACTAATGTAAGTTTCAATGAACCAGGAGTTCTTGCAATGGCAAATGCAGGCCCTAATACAAATGGTAGCCAGTTTTTTATTACCGTAGCTCCGACACCAAGTTTAGAAGGTAGTTACAATGTTTTTGGTAAAGTAATCTCAGGACAAGATGTTGCCAATAAAATCAGTAAAGTACCTACTAACCCTGAAGATAAACCTATTACGCCAGTTATTATTGAAAGTATTACTATTAATAAATGATTAATATATTTAAATATATTAAATTTTTTTTTATTCTGTGCCTGGTATCTACTTCATTTGCTGAAGATTTAGAATGGAGTGGGTACACATGGACCTTAGCTGGAGGACATAATCAACTTCCAGGCCCAAACAATTGGGCGCCTCTAAATGTCTGGGTGGATAACCAAGGGGCTCTTAATTTAAGAATTGATAACAATGGCTCAGCAGGGATTATGAGCAAAGAAAAATTTGGCTTTGGTACATATAGCTGGATTGTTGAAGGGGATCTGTATAATTTAGATCCTAACATTGTTTTTGGTATGTTTCAGTATCCTGATAGCTCTGTTGGTCCTGATATGACTAACGAAATTGATATAGAGATTTCCCCGTGGGGTGATCCTAATAAAGATAGGCTTAATTATTCTATTTGGCCAAATCATAAAGAACCTAAATTTAGCCATTATTTTAATATTTTACATCTTCGTCCTGGACGTAAATGGACATTCAAATATAGTCGCTCGCCATCGCGCGTTTCATTTGATGATTGGACAGTTACATCCGATCTTGTATCTAATGCTCCAATGCAAGTAAACATGAATCTATGGGCACAAAATGGCAAAGCGGTAAAACCTGCTATTATTCGTATTTTGAAATTTAAATATGAAAAATAACTGATCTCTAAGATTAATGGCGCTACTTTAAAGCTAATTGTCCGTCTTTGCGAGCGTTAGCGAAGCAATCCAGTGTCGTTTAAATCCACTAGATTGCTTCGCTAGCGCTCGCAAAGACGTTTTTTTGTATATGCGAGCTTTTAGGGTAGTGCCATTGATCTTAAGATCTTAAGGCTGTTGTATTATTATAAATATTTGCTTCTAAAAGATTTGTGCTTCCATATTCATAATCTACGAACGACGTTGGTGTTTCTGTATCAGTTCTTTCAATACTAGATCGTGCATAACCACAGTTAAATATAGTGCTTAAATTTCGTGTAACTAAAGAAGCAATAGATGCAACCAAATTTATGGCATGTGCTAATATTGTAATCGCCTCAGAGAAAATACCTTTTAAAATTTCTGGCATTCGTTCAAGTGGCTTATCAATAATTGCACCAACAAAAAGAAGAGTTCCATATAGAATTCTTGCACTACTGACTAGTATTTTTGATGCATGGAAAATTGGATAAATAAGCGATGAGGCATGATAGCGAAAATTATCATATGGTAAAAATGCGGCATCAAGTTGTGTATCTAAAATTCTAACGGCTCTATTCCTGTGTGCTTGAGCATCACTGTTAAAAAATTGATCGCGTCTTAGTCGTGGTTGAGGCATGTAAAATCTCCGTAAATAGCTAAAGGGTTTATAAATATCTAAAGTGGGTATTATATACACACCAATGTTAATTTCAAGCTGAATTTGTCCTGTATCTCAAATTAACTATCAGTACAATTAAATATTGTTTTTGACGCTAACTATAATTAAACACTCGGGTTTGTAGTTTGATTTATTTTAAAGAATAAATCTTTCTTGACCTTCATCAATATTTATTTTAATAATAATTAAAGCGGGGATAAAAATAGTGAGCTAATTATGATGCTTTACGAATTGTTTTCCTGGATAAATAGTAACGAAACCGCATTGCTTTTTAGTAATAAGTTGGTTACTCGAGAAGCGATTGAATTTGAGCATAATTCTGCCTTATTAAAGCAACGAGAGTTGCTTGCCAAGGTTCGGGTAGAAAGGCTTAGCTCTTCCTCCTCAGCTGTTACTGGCTTAGAATCTCAACATTTTCTAGCTCAACAAGATTCTTTCATAAAATTTATTGGTTTTTGCCGAACAACACTTGGTGAAAAAGAACATTTAAATTCATTTATTTTAGCTATGGAATTTTTATTACCGTTGAGTGTCGGTGAATTTTCACCCGCTATAAAAATTGAAAAAATAAATAAATTATTCATGGCATTATTAAGAGAAAATAAAGATCTAGCTCTCGCTTTTTATCATGATCATGAAGTTGAATTTGATAAATTTTCGCAAATAAAAATCATGGTTTCAGCTGAAAAGGTAAAGGTTTTCTTAGCTAATATGATTGTACAATTACGTACCCAAGAAAATGCAGTAGCAATAGCTCATCTTTGTAAGCCATCTATTGAAGATACTGAACAATTTGCGGCTCTAATCTTGTGGTTTTTGCATCGTGAGGTATCGACAACAGAAATTATTCAAACTAATTTACTGCAAAATTTTATGGCATACCATTTAGCATGGCTTTCTTTGCCAGATAACCCGATTCAGAATTTATATCAATTGCTCGATTCCTTTCCCGAGGCAAGAGCACTTGTTCTGGCCTCAGCCCATGTTCAATGCCAGGAGCGAGGTTTTGCTTCCTATTCAATTACAGGTGAGCTCTCAGAGTTAGGTGATCTCCATCGTGTGTATATTCCATCATCACCACTGGATTTTACCCCAACAGCAGAGAACTTTGCGGTGCTTTATCGATTATTTGGCCTGCATTTTCTTGCTGATGCTCTAAAATGGTATATGTCTAGTAAATCTGTAGTTTGGAAAAATGAATTACGTCTAACCTTAAATAGTGATGCTTCATTAGAATCACAACTACCAACACTCATCAATAATGCAGCGATTGAGGGTGTTCCAAATACACTAGCAACATTGGCTTCATTAATAGATGATGACACCATCGAAAAACTCGTTATTCGTCATAATGGTGCCGTTTTACATTTATTACCCCATAAACCAATACTACTAAAAAGAATATCTGGTGAAGAAGTAGTTTCATTTCTTCGGCAACTAAGATCAAGCGACGAGCAGGTTTTTGATGTTATTCGGCAATTACTTGCCTTTTTTGTAGCTTTTCGAGATGAGAATAAAGCAATGGCTTCTTTGGTTTATGAAGCTGTTAT